>CACYCT010000175.1 GCA_902772965.1 uncultured Bacteroidales bacterium
CTGCGGCAGGGTGTAACCGAGTTGGATGTTGCTCAGTCGGAGATAGTTGCCGCTCATGAGGAAGCGCGAGGAGTTTTCGGTTGACTTGTCGGGGTCGTTGTAGATGAATTGCGGGTACTTGGCGTTGGGGTTCTCGGGTGTCCAGGAGTTCTCGAGCACGGTTGCCAGCGGTGTGCGTCCGGCCATTCCCCATCCGGTGAACTTGTGTCCGGTGTCGAACACTTTTCCGCCGAGGCGGTAGTTGAACGTGAAGCCTGCGTCAAGGCCTTTCCACGCGAATTGCGTGCCGAATCCGCCGTACACTTTGGGATCGGCCGAGCCTACGTAGCGTTTTGCGGCTGCGTTGTAGTCGCTGGTGGTCTCGTTGCCTTCTTCATTGAGGTACCACAGCGGTTTACCGTTGCTGGGGTCAACACCTGCCCATTCTTTCATGTAGAACTGGTTGTAGGGGTATCCGGGTTTGACGATGCTCCAAGTTCCTTCGAGGGGCTCGTCGGTGGCGAGTTCGATCACGCGGTTCTGGTTGTAGGTCAGGTTGGCGAACGCGGTCCAGTTGATGTCCTTGTTGCTGATGATGCCGGCGTTGATTCCGACCTCGATACCGCGGTTGCGGATCTTACCGATGTTCTGGTAGACGGAGGTCATACCGGTTGTGCGCGACAGGGGCACTTCCATAAGGGCGTCGGAGGTGACTTCGTTGTAGAAGTCGAAGGTGAGGTGGATCCGTTTGATGAACGACAGGTCGATTCCGACGTCAAACTTCTTCGAGGTTTCCCAGGTGAGGTTGCGGTTGCTGATTGACTCGGGTGCCATACCTGACGATCCGTGGTAGTTGTTGCCTGCGGCGTAGAATCCGCGTGCGGCGTACCAGCCGATGTCCTGGTTACCTACGGTACCGTAGGAGATGCGGAGCATACCGTTGGTGAGCACGTTGTTCTGTTTCCAGAACGGCTCGGCGGTGAAGCGCCACTTGCCGCCGATCGACCAGAAGTTACCCCAGCGCTTGTCGGCTCCGAACACCGACGAACCGTCGCGACGGAAGGCGAACGAGGCGTAGTATCTGTTGTCGTAGTCGTAGTTGGCGTTGAGGAAGTAGGAGGCGATGCGGGCCTTGCTCTTGTAGTATTCAGAGTCGTTCCAACCGCCGCAGGTCGACATGTCGCGCATGCCCGAGGCGGCGAAGGGGAAGTCGTAGCCGCTGTAGTACTCATACCAGTAGTCCTTGCGCACGGCCTCTTGTCCGAGCATCAGGCCGATGGTGTGCACGTCGCTGAAGATGTAGTTCCAGCCGAGCAGGTTGGTCCAGGTGATGGTCTTGGTCTCGGAGTTGTACTGTTGTCCGAGTCCGTTGTAGTTCATACCCTGGTTGTTGTACACGGCGCTCCAGTAGTCGTACTGGCGCAGGTTGTAGAAGTTCACGCCGAGGGTGGTCTTGAAGTAGATGCCCTTTCCGAAGTTGATTTGCAGGTACGGGGTGAGGTTGAGTGTCGAGGTTTTGTTCTCGTTCATGTCACCGAGGTCTTTGTCCTGCACGGCCAGGGGGTTGTACAGGCTGACGTTGGCATAGCTGCCGTCGGGGTTTCTGAAGGGCAGGAAGGGGCGCATCGAGGACACGGCCGCCACGATGGGGCTCGACATCGAACCGCCGGTGGATTGCGAGAAACCGTTTTTGACTGCGTAGGCGTACGATGCGTTCACACCGAAGTTGAACATCTTGAAGTGGGTGTTGATGTTGGCGCGTCCGGAGTAGCGCTTGAAGTCGGAGCCGATGATGAGGCCTTTGGTGTCCAGGTATCCGGCGCTGACGAAGTAGTTGGTGCTTCCCACGGCGCCGCTCACGTTCAGGTTGTAGTCCTGATAGTGTCCTTTGCGGGTGACGGCGTCAATCCAGTCGTAACTCGACTTTCCGTCCCATCCCCAGTAGTCGGTCCAGTAGTCACGCCAGTACTCGGCTGTGTTTCCGGAGCGCGCCATGGAGCCGGAGACGAGCGCCTGCATGGTCTGCTCGGCGTTGGCGTATTTCTGGTTGTTGTTGGCCATGGTGACGAAACCCTGCTTGATGTCGAGGGTGACGTTGTGCTTGCCTTGCGCGCCTTTCTTGGTGGTGATCACGATCACACCGTTACCTGCGCGGGAACCGTAGATAGCCGTCGCGGCGGCGTCTTTAAGCACGGTCACGCTCTCGATGTCGTTGGGGTTGACCGAGGCCATGGGGTCCATGTAGTTGTTGGTGGTTGAGCTCATGGCGTCGTAGTCGGATTTCACGGGCACACCGTCGATGACATACAACGGCTGAGTTCCCGAGTTGATCGAACCGCGACCGCGGACGTAAATCGAGCTCCACGTACCGGGCATACTGGTCGAGTTGTTCATCTGCACACCCGTCACGTTTCCTTCAAGAGCCTTCACAAAGTTGGCGTCAGACTTCTTGGTCAGCACATCGCCGTCGAGAATCGCGGCCGCACCGGTGAACGCGGCGCGCTTGACAGTACCGTAACCGGTCACGACCACCTCGGTGAGCAGTTGGTCGTTGGTCTTCATTTTGACGACCATGTTGTCTGTTGCGGGAAGCTGCTGGGGTTCATAGCCCACGTAGGATACGTAGACGTTCTTCACATGGTTAGGCAGTGTGAGAACGAAACGTCCGTCCACATCTGTCGCGGTACTCTGGGAGACGCCCTCGCCCTGGATAGTCGCTCCAATCAGGGGCTCACCATTATCCGCATCAATTACGTGCCCTCTGATCGTGAGGTCGGCATAGGCCGAGAGTGCCATAAAGCACATCGCAAACGTTAAAAGAACAAGTTTCTTCATAGTAAATGATGTTTAGTTTATAATGGAATATATTTCTCTCAAGAAGTGTGAATGGACTGGCTGGCTGACTGCCATAATGGAAATTGTAATCATTAAGCAGGAAAACACCTATTTAATAACAGCAAATCCATTCCATTCGCTGCAAAGTTATCGACAAAATAAGATGTGTGCAAATTTTTTAAAACTTTTAACATAAGAATATTTATAAATTTATTTAATAGGGGCGGATAATATGACCTTTATCCATCTCTTAGTCACCCAAGAATAATATTACAATGATTTATGAATAAATTATTTACACGCAAAATACAGACAGTTCCGAAACGCCTGACACAGCCGCATAAATGACGCGGATTGAGGCCTAATAGATTGTTAACGATATTAAATTTTCACTATTATATCCTAAACTGTTAAAGCCGTTTAGCACTTGGGCGGTGCAAAGTGACTGTTCGGCCCCACCCTATGCGGCCGGAATCACAAAACCTTCACAGGAATTTGCAGAACACCCGCCCTTACCCTCCCTGAAACCCGACAGAAAGGATTTGTAGAACCCGACTTTGTTGCATATTCAAAAAAAAGAGGTAACTTTGCACCATAATACTAACCTCAACAAAGGCCTTACAACAATGGAGAAGGAACGGCTTATAGTTCAGAATTTCGGTCCGATACCCTATTTGGACATCGAGATACTCCCACTCACGATATTTGTGGGAACGCAAGGTAGCGGAAAAAGCACGGTTGCCAAGTTGCTCACCATCTGCCGGGACATACGGTGGTGGATCCAAGTTCTGAAAGAAGAAGACACCATGAAACCATTCATAGACTTCGGCATCAATGAATATTTCCGAC
>CACYCT010000176.1 GCA_902772965.1 uncultured Bacteroidales bacterium
CACCGAATTAGGGCAAGGCATTGTTTACCAATGCGAATCATTGAAAAGCGTTGATTTGCAGTGCAAGCCTACGGCCATTCCGCGCATTATGTTCGGCCGTTGCGAAGCACTGGAAAGTGTTACTCTTCCCCCGACGGTGACAGAGATTGGAGAAAGTGCCTTCGCCGAATGCTCGGCTCTAAAGAGTGTCGACATGCCCAACGTCGAAACCATCGGCGAGGACGCGTTCTACGAGTGTAGGGCTTTGGAGCGTCTTTATCTGCCCAACACGGTGAAGACCATCCAGAATTCGGCCTTCCGCACATGCTCGTCGTTGGCTTTCATCTCGTTCGGCAACTCGGTTGAGCTTGTCGGAACCAATGCCTTCATCGAGATTCCCGCGCTTCTGGAGGTCAATTGCAAGGCTACGACTCCGCCCACGCTTACACGTGACGTCTTTTCTGACTACGACCGCTCCAAAGCGAAGATGCTGGTTCCGGTCGGCTGTGTGCAGGCGTACAAGAACTCGTCGTGGGGCATTTACTTCGATTTTATCGATGAGCTCCCGATGCAGTCGACCGACGTCAACCGCGACGGCAAGACCGACATCGAAGACCTCAACATTGTGCTCAACGTGTTGCTTAAACGCGACCCAGTCACCACCGAGCAACGCGACAACTCCGACATCAACAACGACGATAAAGTCGACGTTATCGACCTGAACCTGATTATCAACTTCATGCTTGAACTGTAAGGAACGGCTCCGAACCACGGTTCGCTCAGGAAACACAAAAACGCTGAAACACGGGTTTCAGCGTTTTTTGTGCGGTAGGGGCTAAGTTGTCCTCCCGGACGAGCGATTATTTGAAGTTTGCGGCGATGGCTTCGGCGATGGCAGCCATCTCGTCGGGCGCGACTTGTAGTTTGGGTTTGCGGAAGTCCATGTCGGCTTCGGTGGTGAGGGGCACGAGGTGGATGTGGCAGTGAGGCACTTCCATACCGAGCACGGCGATACCCACGCGCTTGCACTGCATGGCGGGCTTGATGGCAAGTGCCACGCGGCGGGCGAAGGCCCACAGGCCGGCGTATTCCTCCTCGTCAAGATCCATCATATAATCCACTTCGTGTTTGGGAATCACCAACGTGTGTCCCTTCGACATCGGGCTGATGTCGAGGAAGGCGTAATAACGGTCGTCTTCGGCCACTTTGTAACTCGGAATCTCTCCGGCTACGATTCTGCTGAAAATTGATGCCATGGGAGTTATGCTTATCGGGGTTTAAACACCAATGTGGAGGATTTCAAACTTGATCAGTCCCGCCGGGGCCTGCACTTCAACAATGTCGCCCACGCGGTGGCCAAGCAGGCCTTTGGCGATGGGAGTGGCGATGGAAATCTTGCCTTCGCGCAGGTTGGCTTCGGTTTCGGGCACGATGGAGTAGGTCATTTCCATTCCGTTTGCCACGTTTTTGATGGTGACTTTATTGAGCAGTTGCACTTCTTCGGTTTGGATTCGACTCTCGTCAATGATGCGCGCTCCGGCCACGAGAGCTTTCAACTGGGCTATCTTGGCTTCGAGCATGCCCTGACGCTCTTTGGCGGCGTCATACTCGGCGTTTTCCGACAGGTCGCCCTTGTCGCGTGCTTCGGCGATGGCGCGCTGAACTTCAGGGCGCTCCACGTTCTCGAGATGGGCGATTTCTTCCATCTTCTTGTTGTAACCCTCCTGGGTCATGTAGGTTATTGCCATATTGAAGGTGTTTTTGTTAGCAAAAATTAAGAAGAATCTCACCGGCGTGTGCTGAGATCCCTCGGGGATAGTAGTCTTGTTTTCGAGTGCAAAGTTATAGTATTTTCTTGGAATCAAAAAATCTCAAAGCCCATATGGGGTGATTTTTCAATTTCTTTAACCTTATCGCCGCCATGAACGGTAAAGATATAAACCACTGATGGTGAGTGTTATGACAAAAACCACTACGGCTATCGGTAGTTGATTCGCGTTCATCAGGAGCATCATCGCCAGAGATGTGACAACCGCCATGGCAATGCTGCCCAGACTGCCGCGCGAGAGCGTGAGCCGATAGCGGCCGAAGTAGACCACAGCAACAATCACGACGTAGGCCGCATACCAGGCGGCGAAGGCGATGCCCAACCCGGTAAGCCCACAATGGAGGTAGCACACGATGTTGAGCGCGAGGCCGAGCACGGCGCTGAGCGTTTCGGTGATGACGTATGTCCGGCCGTCGCCGCGGGCGAGAATCACGAAGGCCATGCACCACGACAGGCCGCGCCCAACCATGCCGACCATGCCCCAGGTAATCATTTCCTCAATCACATAAAAATCGGGGGAGTAGAGCAGCCATACGATGAGCCGCCGCAGGAGGATGAATCCGGCAATCACAGGCGTCATCACCATCATGACCACGTTTATCTCTTGCGAGACGAACACGCGCAATCGGCTTCGCTTCTGTGCCACGCGCGCCAATCGGGGAAAGAACTCCATTCCGAGCGCGGTGAGCACGAGGCCGGTGTACTTGTTGATGAGCATGTTCCCGGCTTGATAGTACCCCACCTGCGCGGTATCGGCGTGTGTGTTGAGCCAGGCAGAGAAGATGTAGTTCATCAGAAAGGTGGCGAACGCGCCCACGGTCATGTACATGCCCAGACGGATGAAACCGGCACCCGTCGCGGCTGTTTCGCGCGCCGAAACACGGGCTTTGGGATAAGTCCGGTCGCGGAACACATAAGTCATCAGCGCGTTGGCCGCGGCGTAGGCGATTATCGACGGCACGATGCTCCGCTCGCGGAGCCAGTAGAATAGAGGTATCGAGACGACAAGTCCAAGCAAAGTGCCCCACAGTCCGGCGTGTGCCAATCGCCGCAGTTGCTCGCTGCCTTGCAGCACGGCCTGCTCGCCGTTGGTAAGCGCCATAAACAGAACGGCGGCGCTCATCGCGACAAAGTGCCACATGTAGGCCTCCGTCTCAAACGTCCACCGGCTCAGTTGCGGCGCCAGCGCCATGGTGAGCAACGCGCCGGCGAGTCCGAGCCACACCGACCAGCGGCGCACCACGGCGATGATTCGCGCGACGACTTCGGTGCGGCTGCTGTTGAGCGCCTGCGATATGTCGGGCACTGCGCTGTTGCGCATACCGAGGTTGGTGGCGGTATTTATCATTTCCAGGGCGGCGTTAAACAGGGCGAACAAACCCATTCCTACCGGACCGATCCACATCGCAACCAACTTCGTCCGCACCACAGAGCAGATGATGCCAATCACCTGCACCGAGCCGAAGATGCCCATCGCCTTGAGTACTTTCCGAGTTGTTCCAGTCCGGTTGCTCATAAGTCAAGCTGGTAGGTCGGGTAAACCACTCCGCGCCCGCCGAGGCGGCTCTTCTGCTCCATAAGGCTCCGGTTGAGCAGATGTCCGCCGGCTTCATTACTTGTGCCGAAGTCAAAGTATCGGTACTCGCGCTCGGTGTAGTGCCGGAGCAGGTCGGTCAGCAGCAACGTGAGCGCCTTGGTTTGTCGGGCCTCGGCGTTGGCTGCGATGTACTGGCAGCGGGCCACACCGTTGAGCAGGAACATCACCACACCGGCCACCATTTGCCCGTCAATCCGCGCCACGTGAAGGCGGATTCTGTCGGGAAAGCGGTTGTGCAGTAGGGTGATTTCCTCGAGCGAGTGCACCGGAGCGGCGTCATAGCGCTCGTGGAGCACTTCCGACAGTAAATTCCAATATGCGGCCCAATCGTCGGAAGGCTCGGTAACCACTCCGGCGCGCCGGGCGGCGTTAACCGCACTGCGGCAGCCACGGTCGGGATCCAACGGCATACGCAGGTCAACCACCGTTGAGATGTTGCAACTGCTCAGTGTCCCTCCCGCGCGCCACAACGCGTAAAGGTCTTCCTCGGCCGAATAGCGGTGGAAGATGTGGGGCACGGGGCGGTAAATGAGACGTCCGAAGCCGTGCTCACGCATGTATGCGACCATCGCCCCGGTTATGTCCATCATCACGCCCGCGTCGATATGCCGCTCGGGCGAGAGCCATCCGCCGAAGGTGAGCCCACCATGTGAGTGCAGTTCCCGCCCCAACTCGTTGGCGGGCAGAACGGCAATGAGTCGGTTGCCTGCGTAGGCCATCAGCGAGTGGTCTGCGAACCGGTCGCTGTGGTAGTCCATATAGCCGCGCAGATGGAGTATCAAGCCGTTGCGTGAGCCGGCAACGAGTTCGTTCCACTGCGGCGCATCGGCGGGACTGTATCGGCGAATGATGATATCAGGCATATAGTTTGGAGTTCCTATCGGTTGAGGAACTGTTTGATTCGATTAAGCGGAATGCCGAAATTGAAGTTGTCGGTATCGCGGATTTTAGCGAAATTCACAGCCACAACCTCGCCGTATTCATTCAGCACGGGCGAGCCGCTTGAACCCTGCATAGCCGAGATGGTGTACATCACGCGTTCGCCATCGGGTTTCTGCGAGACGTTGCCCGTTGTGAGTTGGGCTTTGATTCCCTCGCGCGTGGCGGCCAATTCTATGCCGTGGTTGTAGCCTATCATGGAGAGTTGGTCGTTGAGTTTGAGCGGCTTCTCATCAGCCATTTGGAACACAAAAGCGCCATTCGGTGTTTTCTTGTCTTTCAGGCAAATCAGCGCAAGGTCGACATTCTCGTCTTGGGAGGTTTTGAGTACCACGCATGGCTTGAAATCGTTTGGATTTGTCACGTATGTATCGTGGTATGCGATTCCGATTTGGCTGTGCGTGCGGATTTTTATGTCGTTCACATTTATAGACCTTAATTGCCGCACTGAATTTTCAGCTTCTGTGTACATCTCCTCCAATGCCTGTTGCTGCTCTCGTAATTCATCGTTAACGGCCAACTCTACCGCATCATAATCCCCCGTATATGGATTATACTGATATCCCTGATTCTGGCTGATACGGCTATCGATTTTGGCATACTCAGCAGCCATTTGGTCTTGATAGTAACGCACAAGTGCGGTAAGGCCGGAGATGAGATTGTTGATGCACTTCTTCACGTCATCTTTATCAACAACCGGATTGGCCACATGCCGGTTGGTGAGCAGTGTTCCGTTGTTGTCGATAAAAAAGGCCGTTCCGAATGCGGCGGAAGGGGTTATGCTGTCAGGATCGAAAGCAAGGTCAGTCATGTCGCCCTCATCATCTACTCCACTAAAGTAGATTGTTGTTCCATCATCTAATTCTACCGAGTAGTAATATTGGGTCAGCACCAGCGCCACGCCCGAGGCCTGGTCGTTGTAAATCTGCTCAGGCGTTTTTGTGCAGCCGGTCAAAACGGCGCCAATTGCGAGTAATGCCACAAGCACTGAATAAAACTTGTAATTTTTCATCGTATCAGATTTGAACTATGTTTTGTTTATAATTTTTCGATTTCTTCAGCAGACAGTCCGGTCACCTTTGAGATTACATCTACCGCCACGCCCAACTGTTTCATCGAGCGGGCATTGTTGACACAGGCCAATCGCCGGCCTTCTTCCATACCTTCCACACGACCTTCAGCACGACCTTCCACACGACCTTCAGCACGGCCTTCAGCGAGACCTTCAGCACGGCCTTCAGCGAGACCGGCGGCATGACCGGCCTCAAGACCTTGATTCAAAGCATCTACTCGAGCCCGCTCCACAGAGTTGACAAGCGTTTTCTCGACGCTGATAATGTCCCAGAACTTGTCATAGCCAAGTAACTCGGCCTCGGTATAAGAAGACTCCTCCACAATCTCAATCGCTTTACTCACCTCGGGAGAGTGCTCCATCTCGGGCGGAACCCTGAATCCGTCTTTACCCACCTCAGTGAGAAAACGAAGCCACAACACCTGCATCTTTTTTTGACTGAATGCCACGGGCTTGAACTTCGGCAACTCAATCACGACAAGATGGAAATTATCTATGGCCCGATCATGGAACTTGTCATGAACCATATGATAATAATGATAGTAGTCGTCTATTCCCTTCTCAGAGGTGTCATTTACTATATTGAGCGAATACACCGGCCGGAGCAGGTGATAGTCATCGCCTTTCTCCAACTGGCCGACATACGCTTTCGAAAGGTTGAACGAGACACGGTTGTAAAACTCACGCGACCACACCATCTGCATCTCCACCAGAAACACCCGGCCGTCGCGCTCGCGGCAACGGACGTCAACAATCGAGTTCTTCCGCAGCGGTGTGCGCGGAACCATCTCAGACTTCAGGTAATCAATCGAGACAATCTCATTTCCGGGCGGGAGTGGAAGCATCGCGTTTAAAAAACTGATAACCAGGTCGGGATGCTCGCCAAACACGCGCTTGAATGTCAGGTCGGCTTTGGGGTCTAAGTATTTCATAGGCTGCGGTTTTCAACCATCACCGAACGGCAACGGCATATTCAACCGCAAATTTAATGTTTTTTGTCGGAACAACGTGAGATTTAACCGCAAAAAAACATTCAGAAACCGTATCTGCCCATTTAATACAGCCTCAGGCAGCCGGCCGGCATGCGAGGTTGATGGTCCGCGACCATCCTTGCGAGCAATTCCGAATCGTCAGGCGCGCCAAACCGATAAAACGCCCGGCAAGTGCACGTAGTTGTCCAATCACGTCATTAACGCTGGTAAAATCGGTTCTGCTCAACCTTGCGAGCACGCGTCCGTTGAGTTCGAGAGAGGCGATAATCTGGTCGGATGCCGACAGTGGAGTGGTGGTGTAGGTGTTCATTTTGCAGTGTGTCATTGGTTTTTACACTGCAAAGGTAGACTCTATGTGTGCCACAAGTAGGCACATTAAATTTAAAAGACATTAAATATTAAATTTATTATTGACTGCGCTCCACATGTTTCACGCCGCGGAGGGTGGAAATCTTGCCGATGAGTTCGTCAAGGGTGCTCAGGCTGGGCACGGCCACCACGAGGATACCCTCAAACTGCATGCCATCGCCCGAGATGGAGATGTTGCGCAGTTGCGTGTCGGGGGTTTTGTTGATCATACTGGTGATGTTGGCCACGATTCCGATATCGTCTTTACCCACAACGCGCAGCGTGGCGGCGAGCTGCTGACCGATTTTTCCCGACCACGCCGACTGGATAATCCGGTAGGGGTATCGTTGCTGCAGGTGACGCAGGTTGGGACAGTTGGCGCGGTGGATCTTTATCGCGCCGTCGCTGGCAACGAAGCCCACGATGCGGTCCCCGTATATGGGAGCGCAGCATTTCGAGAGGCGGTAGTTGAGGCCTTTAATGTCGTCGCCGATGATGAGGATGTCGGAGTGGGATTGGCGCGGGCCGGTGGCGTCAGTGGTGTGCAGGACGAATTGCTCGGCGGAGGTGTGCTCGGTGGTGTCGGCCGTTTTCCCGGCCACGTTGTCGTAAGCCTCGATGATGGTGTTGATGTCAACGGTTTCCTCGTTGATGGCAACGAAGAAATCGGTCATTGTCTTGTATCCCATCCGGCTGACCATGCGCGAGAGTGTGGCCTCGTCGATTTCGCGTTTGCGGTTCTTGAACCGCCGTTGAAGCATTTCGCGTCCCATGTCGGCCTGGCGGGCGCGGTGCTCATTGAGCGCTTGCCTGATTTTGTTGCGGGCTTTTCCCGTGACCACGTGCGCGAGCCAGTCTTGTTTCGGCGATTGGGTTGAGGAGGTGAGCACCTCAACCGTGTCGCCGTTGCGCAAGCGGTGGCTGATGCGTTTGGGTTTTCCGTTGACGCGCGCGCCGGTGCACGTCGAACCCACGCGGCTATGCACGGCGAAGGCGAAGTCGAGCACGGTGGCTCCCTGCGGCAGGCGGAACAGGTCGCCGCGCGGGGTGAACACGAACACTTCCTTGTCGTAGATGTTCCGGTTCATCGCGCGAATCATTTCCATCTGTCCCTCGCTGCCGGTTTCGAGCACCTCGCGCACGCCGGTAATCCACTGGTCGAGGTCATGCTCCGATTTGATGCCTTTGTAACGCCAGTGGGCGGCGAGGCCCCGCTCGGCCACTTCGTCCATGCGCCGCGTGCGGATCTGCACCTCAACCCACTTTCCGTCCGGGCCGTTAACGGTGATGTGGAGCGACTCGTAGCCGTTGCTCTTGGGTATGGTGATCCAGTCGCGCAGGCGGTGGGTGTTGGCGGTATACATGTCGGTCACAATCGAGAATGCCACCCAGCAGTCTTTCTTTTCATCTTCGGGTCTGGAATCAAGGATAATGCGTATGGCGAACAGGTCGAAGATGCCGTTCAGGTCAACGCCTTGCTTGGTCATCTTGTTCCAGATGGAGTTGATGGTCTTGGTTCGCCCTTTGATCTCGAATCGCAGTCCGGCTTTTTGCAGTTCGTCTTTCAGGGGAGCGATAAAGTCGGCCACGTACCGGTCGCGGCTGGTCTTCGTCTCGTTGAGTTTCTGCGCGATCTGGGTGTACACGCGCCGGTTGAGGTACTTGAGCGAGAGGTCTTCGAGTTCGCTTTTGATGGCGTACAGTCCGAGCCGGTGCGCCAGCGGGGCGTAGAGGTACCGCGCCTCGTTACTGATTTCGTGAACGTAGGTTTCGTCGGGGTGATGGTTGATTTGCCGCATCAGACTGAGGCGGTCAATAATCATGATGATAATCACCCGGATGTCGTCGGCGAAGGTCAGGGTCAGTTTCTGGAAATTCTGGTCGGTTACGGCGGCTCGCCGGTCGTATAGTTTGGTCACACGCACGAGGCCGGTGACAAGGCGCAGCGTGTCGTCGTCGAATTGCCGCGCCACCTCGGCGGGCATGATGGCTCCCACGCGAAGCAGGTCGCTCAGCAGGGTTGCGGCCACGATGTGCCTGTCGGGGGCAATCAGGCGGCAGAACAAATCGGCCACCTCAAGGCTGTGCATCGTGGGGTTGAAACCCTGGGCATCGCGGGCGAGCGAACCATCATCAACAGCCTTGGCAATGGCCGATCGAAGGTAGGCTATATCGGAGCGGGTGAGCAGGTTGCGACCTGCGATTCGGCGGCTCAAACGCAGCAGGGGCAGTCGCTCCTCGGGCGTGAGATATGGTGTGATTCCTTCAGGAGACATAAGCGTGAGGGGTTGATTTTAAAAACAAAAGTACAAATAATTTTGAACACATGCGTAAATACCGATATTTTTTTGTAATTTTGCCTTTTCTAAAAAACAACCGCTACCATTATGTTCACACCCGAAGACCTGTCCCAACTCAATCATATGGGCATTACCCAAGACGTTGCCGAGCGCCAACTCGCCCGCTTCGTTTCCGGTTTCCCCTTCCTGCGCCTCGAAGCCGCCGCATCGGTAGGCCAAGGCATTCGCCGATTAACCCCCGAGCAAGAGCGGAACGCCATCGCCGCGTGGAAAGCCTTTGAAGGAACCATCGAGAAATTCGTGCCCGCCTCGGGCGCGGCCAGCCGGATGTTCAAAAACCTGTTCGCATTCCTCAACTCCGGCAGAACAACACCCGAAACCGACTTTGAGCGCACATTCTTTGACAATATCCACCGATTCGCGTTCTTCTACCAACTCAACCAAACATGCCTCAAACTGCATGGCAACAACGTGTCTGAACTCATTGCCTCAGGCCGATACACCGACGTTGTCGCGGCCTTGCTCGGCGCAGACGGACTTGATTACGGCAGCCGACCCAAAGCCCTGCTCACCTTCCACCGCGCCGCCGGACACACCACCCACACGCCCGTTGAGGAACACCTCGAAGAGGGTGCCCAGTATGCCGCCACCGCCGACCGGAAAGTCGCCATCCACTTCACCGTATCGCCCGAGCACAGGAAAGCGTTTGAGGAACTCCTCCGGCGCGTTGTGCCGCGCATGGAACAGGTGTGGGGCGTAACCTACAACATCACCCTGTCGGAGCAGCAGCCCGCAACCGACACCATCGCCGTCACCGCCGACAACCTGCCCTTCCGCGATGCCGACGGCCATCTCGTGTTGCGCCCCGCCGGACACGGCGCATTGCTGGTTAACCTCAACCAACGCGACGCCGACGTGGTATTTATCAAGAACATCGACAACGTTGTCCCCGCCACCCTGCGACACGACACAACACGATACAAACGAATCCTCGCCGGCGTGCTCGTTGACACCCAGGCACAAGTGGCACAAATGCTGCGCGAACTCGAGCAGCAACCCGCCCGCGACCGACTGCTCGAAATGCTCACCTATCTCGAGACACAACTCTGCACCGTCAGCCCCGACACCGCCGAGATGGACGACAATGCCCTGGCCGGCTACCTCCGCAAAAAGTTCAACCGGCCACTGCGCGTGTGCGGAATGGTGGCCAACGAGGGCGAGCCCGGCGGAGGCCCCTACCTCGCCTACAACCCCGACGGCTCCTATTCGCCACAAGTGCTCGAGGCAGCGCAAATCAACCCCGACGACCCCAAAGCTACCGAGATGATGCGTGCCGGAACACACTTCAACCCCGTCGACCTCGTATGCTACACCAAAGACTACCTCGGAAAACACTTCGACCTGCTGCAGTTCACCGACCCCGACACCGGACTTATCAGCGAGAAATCCGTCGCAGGAACGCCCATCAAGGCGCTTGAACTCCCCGGACTGTGGAACGGCTCCATGAGCGACTGGAACACCATCTTCGTCGAAGTACCCATCTCCACCTTCAACCCCGTCAAAACCGTCAACGACCTCCTCCGCGACCAACACCAATAACCCGACCATTCAGAATGAAAACACTACGCCTTATCACCTTGTTGGCCATCACCGCGCTCACGCTCGGAACTCTTGTGGCGCAACAACCCAAACAGCCCGCCGTCAAAGTGATTGACCAGAAGCAATTCGTCGACATGCTTTTCAATCCCACCGACAGCAGTTACGCCCCGCGCAACACCAGAACCGCCGTGGTCGACTTCAACGCCGTCTGGTGCGGACCATGCCGGAAACTTGCACCTATCCTCGACTCCCTTGCCGTCGAAATGCCCGACGTTGACTTCTACTCCCTCGACGTGGACAAGAACAAAGACCTCGCCCGGAGCCTGGGAGTTACCAACATTCCCATGCTCCTGATATGCCCCGCAAAGGGCCAACCGCAAGCCATCGTCGGACTCTATCCGAAAGAGGAAATCCAGAAGGTTATCAACTATGTCGAAAACCATAACCAATAATACGGCCATGACACGAAAACTGTTCACCCTCGTCCTGTTTGCTGTAATGGCTCTTGCCGCGACCGCACAAAGCGCCGAAGGACGATGGCTCACCTCGATAGACATCTCCGAATCGGGTGAGAAACTACTTATGCTCATCGAACTCGACCTGCAAAAAGGCGGCAAGGCCGAACTCGCGTTATGCCTCGCCGGAGAATCCGAAATCGATGCCGAGACAAAACTGGAAATTGTCATCAAATCCTTTGTCGACGCAAAATGGAAACTCAAGAAAAACACGCTCACGTTCGACATCAACACCAAGTCAATCAAGTATGAGCTCACCGACCTGAAAATCAACGGAAATGACGCGGGGGCACTACGCTCACTCTTCGAAAACGTGATCATGGAAGGTGGAAAGGAACAACTTAACGACTTCTGGAAAATGTTCAACGACAACGGCTTGATTGTTAAACAAATCACCAACAACACCATGACTCTCTCCGACGGCGAGATCGACATGGACTTCACCCGAAAGGAATAACACCACCGGAACCTCTCATAGCAAGATTGGCTCTGTAAGCCATAAAAAACGTGACACAAGAACCGTCCCTGTGTCACGTTTTTGTTCTAAACTACGCTGAGGCTCACTTACTGAGCAGATAGCCGATTTCGGTGTTGAGGTCGCTCACGTCAACTTTGTTGTCGCCGTTGAGGTCGGCGGCGGGATACTCCGAAAGCGAGTTGGCTCCGAGCAGAACGTTGGTGATGATGTTCAGGTCACCCACATCGACACTTCCGTCGCCGTTCACATCGCCCGGGATGCCGCCGAAGAACTCTTTCCATTGCGCGGCGGCGCGGTACAATCCGACAGACGCTTGGGGAATTGTGAGCGTGACCGAACTTTGGTCGGTATCCTTCCAGACGTTCTCACCCAGCGCAGGCGGGGTGACGGCAAAGCATTGCAGACTGCACGGCGCATCATTCTTTCAGCGAGCGGTTGATCTGGTCGATATAGTCGAGCAACTCCTCGCGGCCGCGGCCGTCCATGCTCGAGGTGAGGAACGTCGGGGGCAGTTCCTCCCACGTTTCAAGCAACACGCGCTTGTAGGCCTCCACAGAGTCAATCGCCGCCTGACGGCCAAGTTTGTCCAACTTCGTGAACACAATCGAGAACGGCACACGCGTCTCGCCAAGCCACTGCATGAAGTCGAGGTCAATCTGCTGCGGCTTGTGCCGCCCGTCAACCAGCACAAACAGGTTCACCATCTGCTTGCGAACCATGATGTAGCCGCGGATAATCCGCTCCAACTGCTGCCGCTGGTCTTTGCCCCGACGGGCGTAACCGTAGCCGGGAAGGTCAACCAAATGCCACTCGTTATTAATCAGGAAATGGTTGACAAGCAGCGTCTTGCCCGGCATCGAAGATGTCTTGGCAAGGCCCTTGTTGCCCGTGAGCATATTGATCAGCGACGACTTGCCCACATTACTGCGCCCGATGAAGGCGTACTCGGGCAAGTCCGACTGCGGACACTTGGCCACGTCCTGGTTGCTCACAACAAATACAGCACTGCGAATTTTCATAGGGGTAAAATTTTCAGGTCGCAAAATTAACCATTTTCCGACAATTACACAAAATAACCACACGCAAAAAAACGTTTTCAGTATATGGATATTAACTTTTCTGACTTCGTTGCCATAACAAGCACACAAAACGAGCACGTGAAAAACGTGGTCAAACTGCAACGCGACTCCGCCACCCGGCGCGAGAGGAATCTCACTGTCGTCGAAGGCCGGCGCGAACTCCGCATCGCCCTCGCTTCGGGAGCCAAAGTGGCACAGATTTTCTGGTGCGCCGAACTGACCGACCTACCCCACCCCGTCGCCGAGGCCGATGAGTGCTTCCGCGTCTCGAAAGCCGTTTACCAGAAAATCGCCTACCGCGACACCACCGAAGGACTGCTCGCCACCATACAACCACCTGCGCGCACGCTTGAACACTTCCGACCCCACTCCGACAACCCGCTCGTGATTGTGGTCGAGCGCGTGGAAAAACCTGGCAACCTCGGCGCGATTCTCCGCACGGCCGACGCCGCCGGTGTCGATGCGGTGATGGTGTGCGACGAGGCATGCGACCTGTATAACCCCAACGTGATCCGCGCCTCGATAGGGTCGGTGTTCAGCGTGCCGGCCTTCACCCTATCGAGCGAAGCGTGCATCGCTTGGCTCAAACGCCACGAAGTCCAGATTTTAACGGCGCAGTTGCAGGACTCGCTGCCGTATTACGATGTGGACATGACCCGCGCCACCGCCATCGTCATGGGCACCGAGGCCACCGGACTGACCCAAGCATGGCGCGACGCCGCCGACGCCCACATTCTCATCCCCATGGCCGGAATGATGGACTCGCTCAACGTGTCGGTCAGCACGGCCATACTCACTTTCGAAGCCGTCCGACAGCGACGCGGATAACAACGCGATTACACCGTCACAACTATGGAAAAAGAATTGACAAAGAAAGAAGTACAACAGGTTGAAGAGTTGTTTGCTAAAGTGACCGACTTGATTGAAAGGTCTCGCTCAAAAATCGTGAGTACCATCAACATCGCCGAAGTATACACGAAATTTGAAATCGGACGCTATATCATTGAGTACGAACAAGGCGGTTCTGCCAGAGCACAGTACGGCAAGGGAGTGTTGAAAAGCCTTTCCGACAAACTGACAGAGCGTTACGGATCCGGATGGTCGGTAGAGAATCTGAAACTTTTCCGACGCTTTTATCAGGTGTATTCCAATTCGGTAACCGATGGTTACCCGATTGATGATAAAAACGGTAACCGGCGGTTACCCGATTCTGAATCAGAAACTTTGCCAATCAAGCAAGCGAAAAAGGGTGACGTCCCCCATGTGTTTACACTCCCTTGGTCACATTATGTGATTTTAATGAGGGTTGCGAATCCAGATGCCCGTAGTTTTTACGAGATTGAATGCGCTCAGCAGCAATGGTCGAGGCGTCAACTCAGCCGTCAGGTGGGGAGCAGTCTGTATGAGCGGCTGGCATTGAGTCGAGATAAGGACGCGGTAATGCGGTTGGCACGCGAGGGACAAACGATAGAAACTGCCGCCGATATAATCAAGGATCCTGTCACACTCGAATTCCTCGGACTCAAGCCCGAGGCGGCATACACTGAGACAAACCTTGAAAATGTTATTATCAATAAATTGCAAACCTTTCTGCTTGAACTGGGTAAGGGATTCTTATTCGAGGCACGACAAAAGCGGTTCACCTTTGATGAACAGAGTTTCTATGTCGATTTGGTATTCTACAACCGCCTTCTGCGGTGTTATGTTTTGATAGACCTGAAAACCGGAAAACTCACCCATCAGGACATCGGTCAGATGCAGATGTATGTTAACTACTACGATCGTTACCAACGGCAGGATTTCGAGAACCCCACAGTTGGCATTCTCTTGTGTGAGAGTAAAAGTGACACACTTGTTGAAATGACTTTACCGAAAGACTCTAATATTTTCGCCTCACAATATCAACTCTATCTTCCCGATAAAAAAATATTGCAAACCAAACTTCGCCAATGGATAGAGGAATATAACGACAACAATTCCTAAAACGAACCAAGTATCAGAATAAACAGAGTTCTACTACATATCCGGGAAGCCGTCCGACAGCGACGCGGATAACAACGCGAAAAACAATCACGCCATGACCAAAACCATCTACTTTGCAGGAGGGTGCTTCTGGGGAACAGAGCACTACTTTAAACTCATCGACGGCGTAAGCGAAACTCAAGTGGGGTACGCCAACGGAACCACAGAAAACCCGACTTACGAACAGGTGCGCTCCCACACCACCGGACACGCCGAAACCGTATGCGTGCGCTATGACGACAGCCGCATCAGCCTCGATTTCCTGCTCGACATGTTCTTCAAGGCCATCGACCCCACACTCAAAGACCAACAGGGACACGACATCGGCCCGCAATACCGGACCGGCATCTACTACACCGACCCCGATGAACTGCCCCGGATTCAGCAACGGCTCAACACCGAGGCGCAACGCTACGCCACACCGCTGCATACCGAGGTGCTTCCCCTGAAATGCTTCTACCCCGCCGAGGAGTACCACCAGGACTACCTCGACAAGAACCCCGACGGATACTGCCACATTCCGCTCGCCCTGTTCGAGTTCGCCCGCCGTGCACGCCCCGAATCGTGACACGGGGACGGTTCTTTTGTCACGTTTTTGGCATACATAAAGACGGACTACAGTAAGTCAAAATACTGTTTAACAAGAGATTGAACAGAAACAACGGATTGATCGCTTAACAACGCCGGAGGCGCGGGCGACTGCGGAACCGATATAGAGAACTGCAAACGCGGTGTAATTTACTGATATACGCAGACAAGGCAGACGGTGCAACCTCTATCGAGGTAGTTCCGCGCGCCATCCCCCCCTTCCCCACTTAGGCGTTCGCTCGCTAAGAGAGTACGGCCTAAGTGGGGTAAGTGGTAGAAAAACGGAACTACTTCGATAGAGGTTGCAGTTCTTCCAATCACACGGATTCTCACACATCCGGCGTTGTACAGGAAAAATCAGGCTTTCTGTTTTACCACAAGCACAGGCAAGCGATAGCCGATGTATTGATATCTTAAAATATTCCAACCACTATAAGAACCATAAAAAAAACATGCGTCTTTTGCTTCATTATCTTCTGTTATTTCAGACTCAACCCAAAAATGTATACTTCCGAACCCTACTGCGGAATCCTTAACCTGAAACATACCCTTACTTGTAATTTTATATCTCACACCTTCGGTAGTCAAGAAAGTCAACCATAAAGGTTCACCTCTGTTTGTATCTTTAGGCAAACTAAACAACTCCTTAACTTGCTCTTCCGTTGGCAGGTTATATTTCTTGGCTTCGTTGTAGGTGAGGTAGAGGATATTTCCTTCTTCGTCGCGCAGGTAGTCTGCAGCCCAAAGGGTTCCGCTGGGAAGGCTCAGGTCAACGAACTCAGGGTCGGGTTTTGGCAGGTCTACCTCAATCTCGTTGTCGCGGTCTTGATAGCCGTCGGTGTAACCTGCGGTATACGCGTCGGCAATCATCTGCTCAAGGGCTGATGTCACCTTTCCCTGAGCATACTCGTTTGCTTTCTGTTTGATGTCCATTGGTACTGTCTGTTATTGGTTTTACCGTTAGACATGCAAAAACCATGCCGGACGTGTCAACCAAGTCCGGCAGGCGAAAACGGGGTGATTTGTGGTGTTACTTCGCCCTGTGTGCGATGAGGTATTGTCCGATCTGGACAGCGTTGAGGGCGGCGCCTTTCTTGATCTGGTCGCCGACAATCCAGAAAGTCAGTCCATAGTCGCTGCTGAGGTCTTCGCGGATCCGGCCTACGTAGACGGGGTCTTTTCCGGTGCAGTCTTTGGGCATGGGGTAGACGTTGGCGCGCGGCTCGTCGAGCACCACGATGCCCGGAGCGAGTTGCAGCGCGGCGCGGGCCTGGTCGGGCGAAATGGTCTGCTCGCACTCGATCCACACAGCCTCGCTGTGGGCGCGCATCACCGGCACACGCACGCAGGTGGCGCTCACGCGGATGTCGGAGTGCATGATTTTGCGCGTCTCGTAATACATCTTGGCCTCCTCGCGGGTGTAGTCGTTTTCGAGGAAGATGTCGATGTGCGGAATCACGTTGTAGGCGAGTTGGTGCTGGAAATGCTTGACGGTGGTGTCGAGTTTTCCGTGCGCGATTTCGGCCTGCTGCAGCGCGAGTTCGTCCATGGCCTCAAGTCCGGCGCCGGAGGCCGCCTGATAGGACGCCACTTGCACGTTTTTGATGTGCGCGAGGTTGTCGAGCGGTTTGAGCGCGGTCACGAGCAGGATGGTGGTGCAGTTGGGGTTTGCGATGATGTGGCGCGGGGCGTTGAGGGCGTCGGCTCCGTTCACTTCGGGCACCACGAGGGGGACGTCGTCGTCGAGGCGGAACGCGCTGCTGTTGTCAATCATGGTGCAGCCGTAGCGCGTGATGGTGGGCGCGAACTCCACGGCGGTTTTCGCTCCGGCGCTGACGAAGGCGATGTCGATGTCGCGGAAGTCGTCGTTGTGCTGAAGCTGCTGCACAACGTAGTCTTCCCCACGGAAGGTGAAGATACGTCCGGCACTGCGTTTTGAGCCGAACAGCACGAGTTCATCGACGGGGAAGTTCTGCTCGTCGAGTACGCGCATAAATTCTTGTCCTACGGCGCCCGACGCGCCTACGATGGCAACTTTCATGATATGGTGTGTTTTATTTTGTGTGTTACTTGATGTGGGTTCCGAGTTGTGGGCGCGAGAGGTTGACCGCGTTGGTGATGATAACTTCTTTCACGCCGTGGTCGATGGCCGAGAAGGCGTTGTCGAGTTTGTTTACAAACCAGTCTTTGATGATGTCCATCTCGCGCAGGTTTTTGTATTGTGTGCGCCGGAGCACGGCCACAACGCTGTCTTCGTCGTCGATGTTGAGCAGCACGCCGTTGCGCTCGAAGCAGTAGATGAGCGTGACGTCGTATCGGGGCGCGAGCGCCTTGGCGATTTCGGCGGCGAGCGCGTCGGTCTCATTGAACAGGAGTGAGCAGTTCCCGTCGTGTGTCAGGGGAGCCATAACGGGGATTACTCCGGCTTCGAGGAGTTTGACCAGGGTGGGCGTGTTGATGTTTTTCACCGCTCCGGTGAGGCCGAGGTCGTGCCCGGCGAGGCCTTGTCGGGTGCTCTGCACGAGGTTGAGGTCGGCTCCGGTGATGCCGAGGGCGTTGAGTTTCCGACCTTGCAGCAGGGCCACAATCTGCTTGTTCACGAGGCCTCCGTAGACCATCGCGAGCAGTTTGAGCGTCTGCTCGTCGACTATGGGCCGGTCTTCGATGGTGCGTGTTTTGATGTTCATCCGCTCGCCCACTTGCGTGGCCAGGTTGGCTCCGGAGTGGATGAGCAGTTTAAGTCCGTCGATGGAGGCGAACTCTTTGACGAAGGTTTTCAGCCCGTCGGGGTTCTCGACGATTTTTCCGGACACTTTGATGATGGTGAGTTTTTGCTTCATTGTGCCGGGGGTGGGTTAGTCGTCGGTGAACTCCATCAGGTATGCCTTGATAAATCCGTCGATGTCGCCGTCCATCACGCCGGAAACGTCGCTGGTTTGGTATCCGGTACGGTGGTCTTTCACGCGGCGGTCGTCAAAGACGTAACTGCGGATCTGGCTGCCCCACTCGATTTTCTTCTTGGAGTCCTCGATTTTGCGCTGCTCCTCCTGGCGGTGTTGCAACTCTTTGTTGTAGAGAATGGATTTGAGGTTACGCAGCGCGTTCTCGCGGTTTTTGGGCTGGTCGCGCGTTTCGGTGTTTTCCACGAGGATTTCCTCTTCCTCTCCGGTGTATGGGTCTTTGAACTGGTAACGCACGCGCACGCCCGACTCCACCTTGTTCACGTTCTGTCCGCCGGCTCCGCTGCTCCGGAAGGTGTCCCACGAGATGCGGGCGGGGTCGAGGGTGATTTCTATGGTGTCGTCGACCAGCGGGGTGACGAACACGGAGGCGAACGAGGTCATGCGCTTGCCCTGCGCGTTGTAGGGCGAGACGCGCACGAGGCGGTGCACGCCGTTCTCCGACTTGAGGTAGCCGTACGCGAAAGCGCCTTCCGCGCTGATGGACACGGATTTGATTCCGGCCTCGTCGCCGTCGACGAGGTGGGTGATGGCGGTTTTGTATCCGTGACGCTCGCACCAGCGGAGGTACATCCGCATCAGCATCGAGGCCCAGTCCTGGCTCTCGGTTCCGCCGGCGCCGGAGTTGATTTTGATGATGGCGTCCATCTTGTCCTCGTCGTGGCGGAGCATGTTGCGCAGTTCGAGTTTCTCCACCTCACCGATGGCGGCGGCATACAGCGTGTCGAGTTCGGCCTCTTCGATAAGGCCTTCTTTCACGAAGTCGAAACCTGTGGCCACTTCCTCCACGGCTTTGTCGAGGGCGGTGCAGGAGTCTATCCAGAAGCGCAGGGTTTTGATTTTCTTCATCTGCGCCTCGGCGGCTTTCTGGTCGCTCCAGAAGTCAGGCACGTGTGTACGCAGTTCTTCCTCCTCGACTTGTATTTTCTTGTTTTCGATGTCCAGATAGCGATTCAGTGCGGCGGCGCGCTCCTGAAGGGCTTTGAGTTGTTCTTGTGTAATCATAATTCGGCCGCAAAGGTAGTGATTTTTCGGTAATTGGGCGTGCTTTCCTCTATATTAAAGGTGAAAATGGGTGTCGTCACTGACTGTTGGAGGCCTCAAAGCGCAGGGCGTTGCGGTTTGCGGAGGCGATTCGCCGGTCACGCCAGCAGCGTCGGCAGAGGGCAACGTACTTGTCATCGCCGCCGATTTCCACCTGGTCGCCGTCGGTGACGATTTGCCCGGTGGAGTCGATGCGGGCGTTGATGATGGTTTTCCGTCCGCAGGAACAGGTGGATTTGATCTCGTCGATACTGTCGGCGAGTTCAAACAGACGGCGGCTGCCCTCGAACATCCGGCTCTGGAAGTCGGTGCGCAGTCCGTAGCACACCACGTTGGTGCCGAAGTCGTCAACCAGCCGGGCGAGTTGGTCCACTTGCTGCTCGTTCAGGAACTGCGCCTCGTCAATGAGAATCCAGTCGTTCACGGCATTGTTTTTCCTGTACATTTCGGCGATGGTGCTGTAGATGTCGGTGTCGGGATATATCCACTCGCAGCGGCGCTCAATGCCGATTCTCGATCGGATCACGTTGTCTTTCTCGCGGTCGTCGATGATGGGTTTCATGCAGAGGTATCTCATTCCGCGCTCTTCGAAGTTGTAGGCCTGAGTGAGCAGGAGGGCTGTCTTTGCCGAGCCCATGGTGCCGTAGCGGAAGTATAATTTTCCTATTCGGTTCATAATTTCGTGGTGATGGTTTTGGGATTGCAAAGGTAGCATTTCTTGCCGACATATCTTCGCGGTCGGGGCAGATTTATTCTCCGCGCGGCACTGATGAAACTGCAACTTTCCCGCGCCGACACGCGAATCGGCCCGATTTCGGGATTTATAACCGTCATATCAAAAACAGAAAGAGCGAGCAGCTATTGCCATCTCGCTCTTATCCTCTCTCCACTGCGGTGCGTACAGGACTCGAACCAGCGACCTCCTGCGTGACAGGCAGGCATTCTAACCAACTGAACTAACGC
>CACYCT010000177.1 GCA_902772965.1 uncultured Bacteroidales bacterium
CCCCACTTTGGGCGTGCGAGCGCAGCGAGTACGGCCTAAGTGGGGTAAGGTGGCAGTGGGGCGAGGCTACCTCGATAGAGGTTGCACTGTCCTGCATATCCTTGTTTGCCGGGCACTCTGTGAAAGTTCCTCTTCGAGGCACGGCTTACGCGCATGACCGATGACCAAGCGTCGACCCTCTTCGAGGCTCTCGCATGGTCTTGCGCACAAAGTCGGACCTTCGGCCCGCCCGCCGTCTCCGACGGCCACTATGGCAGTGTGCGTCTACCGTCAACGCCACACCGGCCTGCCGCACGTGGGGTTTAGCACATTCGTCTACTCTGTAGTTGCCCACGTCTCCAGCGCTTTCTTAAGACAAAAACAAACGAAATCTTCGACCTTAATCTCGCGCTTTTATCACACGACACCCTCAAAACAATCCACCCGGCACCGCGCCAAATCTCACTCAAAAACCGACATTTGGCGAAAACAAAGCCGATTTTCTGCGCCAAATCTCACTCAAAAACCGACATTTGGCGGAAAACACTCACGCCAAACAACCAAAAAGCACGCTCCACAACAATTTGAGTGGCCAATTTCACAACCATACGACTCGGTTCAGGATCCATACTTCACGCGCGTCTAAGTGTTAATTATCCAAAACAACCGCCGGCGACGTTGGCCGAGCGGAAGAATGTTTGTAACTTTGTCCGATTATAATACTCAGAACTATGGCCAAAATCAAAACAATAGGACTGCTCACTTCCGGCGGCGACGCGCCGGGAATGAACGCCGCCATCCGCGCCGTCACCCGATCGGCAATCTACAGCGGATTCAAAGTCAAAGGCATATACCGCGGCTACCGCGGACTGATCACCGACGAAATCGTTGACTTCAAAACCCAGAACGTGAGCAACATCGTGCACCACGGCGGAACGATTCTCAAAACAGCCCGCTGCAAGGAGTTCACCACCCCCGAAGGCCGCCAGCAGGCCTACGACGTGATGCGGAGCCACGAAATCGACGCCCTCGTGGTCATCGGCGGCGACGGCTCGCTCAGCGGAGCGCGCGAGTTTGCCGGGGAATTCGACATCCCCATCGTGGGACTGCCCGGAACCATCGACAACGACCTCTACGGCACCGACCACACCATCGGATACGACACCGCGCTGAACACCATCATGTGGTGCGTCGACCGGATCCGCGACACCGCCTCGAGCCACGAGCGCCTCTTTTTCATCGAAGTGATGGGGCGCAACGCCGGCTTCCTCGCACTCAACGGTGCCATCGCCAGCGGAGCCGAAGCGGCCATCATCCCCGAAATATCCACCGAGGTGGACCAACTCGCCGAACTCATCCAGAACGGCTTCCGCAAAAGCAAGAACTCGTCCATCGTGCTCGTGGCCGAAAGCCCCATCACCGGCGGCGCCATGGGACTGGCCGAGCGCGTGCGCAAGGAGTACCCGCAATACGACGTGCGCGTGACCATTCTCGGACACCTCCAGCGCGGCGGATCGCCCACGGCGCAAGACCGTATACTCGCCTCGCGCATGGGAGCCGCCGCCGTCGACGCCCTGCTCGAGGGACAGCGCAACGTGATGATCGGCGATGCCAACGACGAAATCGTCTACGTCCCCTTCAACAAAGCCATCAAGAAAGACAAACCCATTGACCACGACCTCGTCGACACACTGCGACGACTATCCATCTGAACATGAGCGAAAACAACAAGAACGACGAACTGCAGTACGACCCCCAGACCGGTTCGCTCGGAGAGCGGCTGCGCCGCGTGAAAACAACACGGTGGATACGCTTCGGTTGCGTCTCTGCCATCTTTCTCGGCTGGGTCGTGTGGATGCAAAACCCCTGGCTACTGCTCGCTTGGCCTCTGCTGGCCGACATCTACCTAACGCAATTCATCCCCTGGACATGGTGGAAAGGGCTTAAAAACACCGCCGCGCGTACGCTCATGAGTTGGCTCGACGCCATCGTGTACGCCCTCGTGCTGGTCTACTTCCTCTTCCTCTTCGTGGGGCAGAACTACCAGATTCCCTCCTCGTCGCTCGAAAAGACACTGCTCACCGGCGACTTCCTCTGGGTGAACAAAATCGTGTACGGCCCGCGCGTGCCGCAAACACCCCTCCACTTCCCCCTGGCGCAGAACACTCTGCCGTTTTTCAACTGCAAGAGTTACTTCGACAAGCCGCAACTCGAGTACCACCGCCTCAAAGGCCTCCGCTCCGTGGAACGCGGCGACATCGTGGTGTTCAACTTCCCCGCAGGCGACACCGTAGCCCTGAAAATGCAGAACCCCGACTACTACGCACTCTGCCAACAACTGGGACGCAGAACCATCTGGGCCGACAAGGAACGCTTCGGCGAGGTGATTTACCGCCCGGTTGACCGGCGCGAGAACTACGTCAAGCGCTGCCTCGGACTGCCCGGAGAGTCGCTGAGCATCAAAAACGGCGTGGTGCACATCAACGGAAAAGCGATCAACCAGCCCGAGCACGTGCAGTTCCTTTACCACGTGGGAACCAACGGGCAAGCCATCGCAACCTCCGTGCTCGACGACCTCGGAATCGCACTCGACGACCGCATGGCATTCGCCGACGCCCCGGGACACTACATCTTCCCGCTCACCAACCAGATGAAAACCTCGCTCGAGGCGCTGCCGTACGTCACCCTCGTCGAGCGCATGCCCGCCGACCCGGCGGACAATATGCTCACCTACCCCGTCGGACACGACTACGGATGGACACACGCCGACTACGGACCCATCTGGATTCCCAAGAAAGGCGCGACAGTGAAACTTACGACCGAAAACCTGCCCCTGTATGAGCGTTGCATCCGCAACTACGAGCGACACACACTCGAACAGTGTGACGGACAAATACTTATTGACGGAAAGCCCGCCACACAATACACCTTCGAGATGGACTACTACTGGATGATGGGCGACAACCGCGACAACTCGCTCGACTCGCGATACTGGGGCTTCGTGCCCGAAGACCACATCGTGGGCACGCCGAACATCATCCTCATCTCCTTCGACAAGGACAAGTCGCTCTTCCAGGGCGGAATCCGATGGAACCGAATCTTCCGTATCCCAAACCCCGACAAAGGAAATATCTGACATAAACCACTCCCCCACACCACTGTAACGACATGAACGACAACCGATACTGCGTGATCATGTGCGGCGGCGTAGGCAGCCGGTTCTGGCCCTACAGCCGTGCGGAAAAACCAAAACAATTCATCGACTTTTTCGGCACGGGACGAAGCCTGCTCCAGATGACCGTTGAGCGCGTGGCCGGCATCGTGCCCGAAAGAAACATCGTCCTGATGACCAACGCCGCATACGCCGACATCATCGCCGAGCAACTGCCGCAACTCCAACCCGACCAGATACTGCTCGAACCCGCGCGCCGGAACACCGCGCCCTGCATCGCCTGGGCAGCCTACCACATCGCCGCGCGAAACCCGCAGGCCAGAATCATGGTCACCCCCTCGGACCACCTCATCGTCAACACCGACCAATTCCGGCGCTCCATCACCGACGCGTTCAACTTTATCGACACCAACGACGCCATACTCACACTCGGAATCAAACCCAACCGGCCCGAAACCGGCTACGGATACATCCAAGTCGACCACCTGCTGCACGACAACTTCTTCGCCGTGAAAACATTCACCGAGAAACCCAACGAGGAACTCGCCCGCGTATTCCTCGCCTCGGGGGAATTCTACTGGAACTCGGGAATGTTCTTCTGGAGCGCCGACACCATCGTCAACGCCCTGGCCATACACGCGCCCGACGTGGCGCAAACCTTTGAGTGCGAAGCCGGAACGTTTGGCAATCCGGAGGCCGAGACGCGATTCATCAACAGCCGGTACGCCTCCAGCCCGAGCATCAGCATCGACTTCGCCGTGATGGAAAAGGCGCCCAACGTGTGCGTGCAGACCGTCGACTTCGGGTGGAGCGACCTCGGAACATGGGGCTCGCTCTACGACCACTCGCCCAAAAACGCCGACCGGAACGTCACCCAGGGTTCGCAGGCACTCCTGTTCAACTGCCGCGAAAACATCATCGCTTCCCCGGCCGACAAAATCGTTGTCGCTTCGGGACTGAACGGATACATCATCGCCGACACGCCCGACGCGCTGCTCATCGTGCCCCTGAGCGAGGAGCAGCAGATACGCCAATACGTCAACGAAGTCGAGGCCAAGTACGGCTCACGATACCTCTAACCGCAATGTCACATCGCCTCGCGCTCAGAGGACAACTCACCACGGCCGCTGTCGGAATGATAGCGGCCTATGTGGCTATGGGCGTGTGCCGCGCGGCATTCGTGCTCGAGAATTGGAGCGCGTTCGGGCCCTGGCTGTCCGGAACGCTGCTGTGGAGCATATTCAAGGGCGGACTTGTGTTCGACACCTCGGCCCTGCTCTACGTCAACGCCCTCTGGCTCATCGCGTTGCTCTTTCCGCTACACCTGAAAGAGTCACCCGCCTTCCACCGCGGCCTGCGCGCCCTATACGTCGCCACAAACGGCCTCGCCTGCGCCGCCAACCTCATCGACAGTGTCTTCTTCCAATTCACCGGACGACGAACCACCGTCACCGTCTTCTCCGAATTTCAGGCAGAGGGCAACATCACATCGATCATACTCACCGAAGCCGTGCGCCACTGGTACCTCGTGGCCTTGTTCGCCGCCATCGTATGGTGCCTATGGAAATCCTACCGCCTGCCGCAACCCGAACCCGACACTCCACACAAAAGATACTACCTCACGCAAACACTCGCCCTGCTCGCGCTCACACCCCTGGCCATCATCGGCATCCGGGGCAGCGCCACAGCCGGAACGCGACCCATCACCATAAGCAACGCAAACCAGTACGTCAACCGGCCCGTCGAGGCGACCGCAGTGCTCAACACGCCCTTCTCGCTCATACGCTCCATCGGGAAGAAACCCTTCGTCACTCCCGATTACTTCCCGGCCGAACAACTTCCGCAAGTCTACTCGCCCATCATCACCCCCGTGGCCGACAGCCTGTCGCGACCCGGAAAAAACGTGGTCATACTCGTTGTCGAAAGTCTCGGACGCGAATACGTGGGCGC
>CACYCT010000178.1 GCA_902772965.1 uncultured Bacteroidales bacterium
ACGGCGATGAATCCGAGCACGAACATCAGGCTGCCGAGCAGACCGAAGAAGTGCATCGGCTTGACGCCGAAGCGGGCTTGGAACCAGAGCGTGAGCAGGTCGAGGTATCCGTTTACGAAGCGGTCGAGGCCGAATTTCGACACGCCGTACTTTCGCGCCTGGTGGTGGACCGGTTTCTCTCCGATTTTCTTGAATCCGGCGATTTTGGCGAGGTAGGGCACGTAGCGGTGCATGTCGCCGTACACCTCGATGTGCTTGACCACTTCGGAGCGGTAGGCTTTCAGGCCGCAGTTGAAGTCGTGCAGGTTCTTGATTCCGCTCACGCGCCGGGCCGTGGCGTTGAACAGTTTGGTGGGCAGGGTTTTCGACAGCGGGTCGTAGCGTTTTTTCTTCCATCCGCTCACGAGGTCGTATCCGTCCTCGGTAATCATGCGGTAGAGTTCGGGTATCTCGTCGGGGCTGTCCTGCAGGTCGGCGTCCATGGTGATGACCACGTCGCCTTCGGTGCGCGCGAAGCCGGTGTTCAGCGCGGGCGACTTGCCGTAGTTCCGGCGGAAGCGCACGCCTTTGAATTGCGGGTTGCGCGCGTGGATTTGCTCGATCACGTCCCACGACTTGTCGGTGCTGCCGTCGTCAATCATGAGCACCTCGTAACTGAAGCCGTGCTCGGCCATGACGCGCTCGATCCACTCGGCCAACTCGGGCAGCGACTCGGCCTCGTTGTATAGGGGTATTACTACTGAAATGTCCATATCGTTGTGTTTAAGCACGCAAAGGTACGATATTTTTTTATTCTGTCGTGTTTCCGCGGTCGGATTTATTGTGTGACAACCACTTTGACGGCCTTGCTCGAGTTGCGGTACGTGAGTACATACACGCCCGCGGGCAGCGGAATCACCTCGTCGTTGCCCACGTGCGGCAGGCTGCGCACCAGCGCGCCGCCAACGGTGTAAATCATCACGGCCTCAAGCGGCTCGTCACACTTGACCAGTACGCTGCCCTCGCGCGCCAGCAGCGCCACAGGACGGTTGGCCTGCACACCGGTCAGCCCGCTCTCGTCGAGCGTGACCACGTTGGAAACCGGCGAGAGGAAACCCAAGCGCGACGACTGGACGGTGTAGGTGTGCGTCTCGCCGGCGCGGCGCTCGAAGCGCATCTCGGTCACGTTCTCATCGTCGGTGCTGAACGACTCGCTGTCAATCACGCGGTTGTTCCTGTCGTAAACCGTGCGGTTGACCACGTAGAAGTCCACCTCGTCGGTGCTCGCGGTCCAACGCGCGAGGTAACTCGTGTCGGTCACCTCCGACGGGGACAGAGCCTCCACGGCCTGCAACGACGGCACCGGCAGGCATCGGCCGTCAATCCCCACGCCGACACTGCCCTCCAAACCGCCATCGCTGATGATCAGGCGCGTGTGGTGCTCGCCGAGTTCCGTCGGACGATAGGTCACCACAAGCGGATACCCCCCGTCGGAGCACGCCACCTCGCGGTCGATCGCGCTCACCGACGTGGAGAACATCTCCTTGTCGTCGCGGAGCAGCATCACCTCAAGCGGCCCGGTCAGGCCGTTCGCCTTCACATGCACCGTGATGCGCGCCGTCTGGCCCAACGCGATGTCACCCAAATGGTACTCGGCCCCCTGCGCCGGCGTCACCAACTCCGGATTACCCGAAATCGGATTCTGCCCCACCTTGAACACCTCGCCCTGATACCGGCCCCAGATGTATTCCATCAGCTCCGGGTTGTCGATAAATGGGTTGCGGTTGTTCTGGCAGCGGAACACCGCCTCGTTGCGCGCCTTCTCCTTGTCGCTCACCGGGTCCTGCCGCGCCCACTGAAGCAGCATCGTGATCGCCCACGGCTGGAGCGACTGCCACTGCGAGCCCGACAGGTTGCGCATCATCCACGTGTACTTCCACTCGTAGGCCTGATAGGTCGCGGCCATGTACAGGTACGTCCGCGCGAAGTCACCCTTGTAGCGGTCGTCCGGCTCAAAGACCATGCTCGACCCTCCGCCGTGGCCCGACTTGGGCGCGCCCACGCGCGTGCAGCCGTTGTCAAACTCCACGCTCGACACCTCGCCCATCGGGTAGTGCAGTTTCGCCCCGTTGGCCTCGGCGTCACTCGGGAAGAGGTGGTTCAGGTCGGTGTACGCGATATATCCCTGACTCTCCGTCCATCCGCCCCACCAGCTTTTCGGCAGCGCGTGCTCCTTGTTCATGCCCGAGGTGGAGTTGCCCACCCGGGAGGAGAAGTAGTACGTCTTGTTGGAGTACATGTCCCACACCTGCCGGGAATCCTCCGGTCGGCAGTCGGTTTGCGGGAAGTAGTTCCACAGCGAGCCGTAGGAGTGCACGGTGCGTTTGAGTGTGAGCGTGCTCACGGCGTCCTTGAGCGCCTGCCCCGACTTACCGTTGAGCGAGTTGTAGTATCCCGCCGGCACCTGTGCCATTGCGGCGCCCGCGGCCAGCAGCGATATGCATATCAGAAAGAGATTTTTGGTCATAGTGAAAAAACGTGTAAGAGATTAACCTCCATAGGGTTATGGTCGCAGATAGCGATTTTTCCGCCCTCCGGAGCCATATCCGCAGCGAAAAGTCCGTAAAATTACACAAAAAATCCCACCCCGCCGCCAAACAGCGTGATAATTAAGGAATTTAAAGGAATGAGTGGAGGGTGTGAGGATGAATATCCTTGCTACTGCATTATTTGATTATTTTCGATAATAGGTTTGTTATTTCATTTGGCGATAAGTGGTTTGGATTAAGGAGGTTAAGGGGGGTAAGGAAATTAAGGAGATTAAGGAGGTTAAGGAGATTAAGGGAATTTAGGGGGAATTTTTGGGGTATGGAAGCCGGGTGTTGTGCTGGGTTATTTTCTTGGCCGGCGGCCTTTGAGCATGGAGCGGGTGAACTTGGCTTCGGCTTGCTTGAGTTGGTAGAGTTGCCGCTTGGAGAGTATTTTGGCGAACTTGTCGAAGTATTTGGCCTCGATCTCGCCTTCTTTGACTTTGGCGTTGGAGAGTGCTTCGGCGGCCTGGTAGTACTCGTTGTCTGTGGGGTTGGCTTTCTTTTCGACGGCGGCGGCTGTGGCACGCGCGTCGCGGTTGGTCTGGAAGATTTCTTTTTCCATGGCCTCGTACATGGGGAGGAATTGTTCTTTCTGTGTGGGTGTGAGGCCCATTTCCTCGACGAGCATATTGTGTTTGGCCTCGAGCATCTGGTTGGCCCACTCGGAGCGGTTGGATTGCGCCGATGTGGTCAGGGTTATGATGGCGAGCAGGCAGAGCAGGGTGTGTCTCATATTGTTTCGGGGGTGAATGAAAAGGGTGTTGTTATCCGCCGTTGCGTGTGGGTTATTTGAGTTCTTGCTGCTGGATGTCGGCTTGGATGGAGTCTTCGTAGTCGAGCAGGTCGTAGTCTGTGGCGACGCCGTTCATGATGAGTTGGTCGGCGTTGTCATCGTTTGGTATTCCGGCGGCGATTTCGCTGATTCGCTGCATTTGGTCGGCGTTGGTGTTGCTCAGGTGGGTGAACACTTGCATCATGCACCAAACTCCGGCGAATGTGGCTGCCAGGTAGAGGTAGGGGCGGGCTTTGACCCACCATGATGTTGGCTGGCCGGTTTCTGAGATGGTCACTTCGGGGAGTGACTCGGCCAGGCGTGTGTTGAAGTTCTCGAAGAAGTTCTCGGGAACTTTGAAGCCCGGTTGCTTGCCGAGGCTGTCGAGCAGATGTGATTCTTCCTTTTTCATTGCGTTAGTTTGACTGCGTGTTTTAAAAAAGGTTTAATCGTTTTGTTCAAAAAACGCCTCGATTTTTTTGACGGCGTGGTGGTAGGATGCTTTGAGCGCTCCGACGGATGTGCCGAGTATCTCGGAGATTTGCTCGTAGCGCATTTCGTCGTAGTATCGCATGGTGAACACGAGTCGTTGTTTTTCGGGCAGGCTTTCGATGGCTTGCTGGAGTCGTATCTGGGCGTTGTCGCCGTCGAAGTAGGGGTCGCTTTCGAGTGATGCGGTGAGGAATGTGTTCTCGTCGTCGAGCGAGAGGCCGGCCTGCTGTTTTTTCCGGTTGACGAATGTGATGCTTTCGTTGACGGCGATTTTATAGAGCCATGTGGAGAGTTTTGCGTCTCCGCGGAAGTTGTCGATGCTGGTCCATGCTTTGATGAAGGTGTTCTGGAGCACGTCGGCGGTGTCGTCGTGGTCGATGACGATTCGCCGGATTTGCCAGTAGAGCGGGCTGGAGTAGTGGTTGATGACCTCGGCGAAGGCGTCGCGTGCGGTTGCTTGGTGTCGCAACCGCTCGATGACCTGCTGCTCGTCGTAGGTGCTGTTTCGGGGCATAGGGTGGGGTGGTTGTTATTGGAACATTTTCATGTTCAGGTGTATTTTCTTGTCGCCGATGGTGATTTCTCCGGTTAGTGCGCGTGCGTTGTCGGTTGCCTGGACGTCGACTTGGCAGTTTTCCGATCCGGTGACCATGTGTGTGTTGTCGTCGGGTTCAACGGCTTTGAGGGGTGTGGCTTCGCTTTGGAGTGTGTATCCGGTCAGGGTGGGTTTGACGGCGAGTTTCTCGAACTGGATCGCGTGGTATTTTGTTCCGTCGATGGTGATGTTGTAGATTCGGAGCACGCCTGTGTTGCCTTCTGTTGTCGTGACGCCGAATGTGACGGGGCTTTCGGTGAAGTTCACGGGTTGCATTCCGGGTGGGAGGAGTTCGACGAGGCCGTACTGGTAGTAGGGCGTTGTGGTTGTGCTCACTCGATAGCGTCCGTCAACGAGGTATTCGAGGTAGACCACTCCGTTGAAGTCGATGGTTCCGTTGAGGTTTGTGATGGTGTGTCCGAGTTGTTGTGTGGAGGCGAGGCTGAAGGTGTGTGTTCCGTTTGTGCCCGGGGTGAGTGGCATGTAGTCGGTCTGGAAGTCTATGGAGGTGTTGTCGTTGAGTTTTGCGAGCAGTGTGATGCTCATGGTCTGTTCGGAGCTGGTGTTGCGTACGTCGAAGCGGCAAGTTGCTCCGGAGAATGTGATGGCGTTGTCGGTGTCCGGGTTTTCGAGATCGATGGCTCTGGAGTAGAGGGCGAGTGCGAGTGAGCGTTGCTCGCTGTCTTTTCCGAGGCAGGAGGAGAGTGTGACGGTGACCAGGCTGAGCAGCAGCAGGGGGATTATCTGACGGGTTTTCATTGTTGTGGTTCGGGAGTGAATGATTTATAGGTGTTTCCGTTGAGTTTTACTTGGGTGTGGTTGATTTCCTGCACGGTCTGTACTTTTGTTTCGGGGTCGATGACGCGTTTACAGCGTGTGATGGTGCATGTTCCGGTCATGTTTTGTGACTTGAGGTTGAGGTCGGCCGCGAAGTTGTCCAGTCGGTAGTACATGTTGTCGTTCATTTGTGATGTCTCGCTACCCTGGCTGTATCGGGAGATGTAGCCGGTTCCCTCGATTTTGTCTCCGGTGATGTGGTAGCCTGATTCGGTGGCGGTGAAGTTCATGCCTTTGGCTGTCATGGAGGTGATGGAGACCAGGTCGGTTTTGATGAGCAGGTCGCTCAGTTGTAAGGTTGCCTTGTTTTCCGCGGGATAGATGTCGAATTGGTATCCGCCGCGTGTGTCGGTGTAGGTCGAGAGGTCTTCGCAGGTCATTTCCGACTTTGTGTGGAGGTAGAAGATGCCGGGCATTGTCGCCTGCACGGTTTTGTCGCCGTCGAGGGTGTAGTTCATCCAGTAAGCCTGCTCGTTGAAGTCGATGGTGGCGCTGAGGTTGGTCACGCGCGGGCTGGACGTTGTGGCGGCGTTGATGTTGTACAGGTTTTTGTCGCTGTTGTAGGTGACGGGCACGGTGCTGATTCTCAGGGTCTCGCCTCCGAGCGCGGCCGGCAGTGTGATTTCGATGTCGGCGTTGAGGGCTTCGCGCCGGAGCGTGAATTTGCACGGGTTGGAGTACGCGGCCGTTGCCGAGCCGTTGCCGACGTGGCTCAGTTGCGTGTAGGAGATTTTCACCTCGGGCCGTTTGATGGGGTCGGGGTCGTCGTTTCCGCAGGCTGTGGCCAGCAGTGTGAGGATAAGTAGCAGGCTGATAGGGATATGTTTCATTGTTTGGAGGGTGTTGTCGTTGTTTTGCGAGCAACAAAATTACACTTTTTCTTTTTGTCTGCAAAACATGAACGGGCCAAACCGTGATTTTCGCCGCGGTTTGGCCCGTTTTTTTTTGATTTTTTATTGAAATTTAAGGCGGGTTCCCTTTGGAAAGGGCTTACTTGGTTGTTCCGTTGTCGTTGAAGCTACCGCCGTGGCAATCAAAGGCGATGGTGTAGGTCTTTTTGGGGATGTTGACCACGGCCCTGAAGTCGGTCACGGGGAACTGGTCGGCGGGCACGAAACTCTCGCCGCGTATGAGATAGGGGATAATCACATCAGATGTTTGCTTAATGGTGTAGACGCCACTGTTGTGGGTGTAAGGGACGTCGATGCGGATGTTCATCTTGGGCGAGACGCGGTCGCCGATGGTGAACTGAATGTTGTAGAGCATCACCTGGCAGGTCATGGTCTCGGAGTCAAAGATGAAATCGAAATGGAGGTCGGTCGACGATTCGTAGTCGGAAGAGACTTTCTCAACGAGTTCAAAGTGCTGATAGTCTTTGCACGT
>CACYCT010000179.1 GCA_902772965.1 uncultured Bacteroidales bacterium
GAAACTTGCTGACCGAGCTGGATGTGACAAACAACAAAAAACTCACCAACCTCCAATGCGGCGCTAACAACCTGACCTCGATTAACATCAGCCAGAACACAGAGTTGGATACACTTACCGTGCACGAAAACCAACTGACAGAACTGAATATCCGCAACAACAAGAAATTGACACTACTGCATTGTTATGATAACAAATTGACAGATCTGGACTTAAGCCAAAATCCATTACTTGAATATCTGCAATGTCAAGGCAACCAACTTACAGAACTGAATTTGAGGAATAATATAAATTTAGGTGTACTTTCTTATGGACTCCAAACGCGTGAGTTGACCGCCGAATCGGGCATAACCCCCGATGGCGAGCGGTTCTATTACCTGCGCCTTGACGACAACAACGACAACGACAAATCCATCTGGACGCGCATGACCGAGACCAACTTCGGTGGCGTGGAGTCGAAATTCGTCCCCTCGCTGGTGCAGGAATGGACCGCAGGCGGAGCGGTTGTCGACGGACAGAAACGCGTGGCCACAACAGCCGGATCTTTGAACCCAAGAGATGTGAAAGGCAAAATACTCCTGCTAACCGATGTGACAGAAGACCCGACGACAAAAACCGCCTCCGGGACGGTAAAATACAAATACAATGTGAACAATTCCGTTACCCCGGAAGGCGAAACCGAGTTCACGCTCAACTGGACCGCACCTTTCTATGGTTCGACCCATGAGGCATCCTCGTTGGTTCTGAACGAGAATCTGCTCCGTCTGCAACTCGCGCAAAGTTATCAGCTTAAGGTTGAAACGCCTAACGCGGGCGAGATTACCTGGACTTCAAGTAACCCGCAGGCCGTTCAGGTGGACGACACCGGACGTGTAACCGCGCTCAAGAACGGCACCGCCATCATCACCGCCACCGCTGCCAATGGCGATTACAACTGGTGCGCCGTGTGGAGTTACCTCCGTGGTGACCTGAACGAAGACAATAAAGTTGACGTCTCGGACCTGAACGAGGAATTGAACATCATGCTCAACCAATAAGATCACTTACAGCGAATACCCGAGAAGAGTTATTTTGAGATAATTACGTGAGGCGTTCCCACTCGGAGCGCCTCTTTTATTATGGTACTCCGTGCAGAAGTTCACTCCTCTGAGTTTCAAACCCTCCGCCTCTCGTGCGGGTGTGTGAATCATTCAGCCACTTCGCTCATATCGTGGCTGGGTGGGAGCAATGTTTCGAACTGCCACTCGGAGATGCATACCGCCAGCGATATGCTTTGCGCAACCACTCGCCATCTCCGATTCAAAGCCTGTTTTTTATTGAACAATTCAAGCACTTGACTGATTATTTCGCAAACGCATATTGTCTGAATAATTATTTTTTTGTTAATTTGCGACTGATATTCCACAACTACACTCAAATCAACAACCCAAAAACCGATATAAGATGAAACGAATGCTCTTATCCGCGCTGACACTCGTGGCCATCACCACAGCAGCCATCGCACAGACGATCAACGTGCAAGTGGGGCAAGTTATCTACCAAGTGCCGGCGGCGCAAGCCGGAAAAATGCCCGTGACAAACGCGTCACAACTCACCGTGATGAACAAAACCTACGACATCAGTTCCATCACGCAAATCTACATCGACCAATCCACCGTGACCGACAACCTCGTCATCGTGGAATACAACAACGACAACACCCGAGTGAAAGTGCCCGGAAACGTGGCGCAATACCTCACCGTGACCGCCAACGCCGGACACGTCACCATCCTGCAGTCGGCCGACCTCACCGAAGAAGTCACCTACCAACTCCAAGGCTCCGCAACCAACGGCTCCTTCTATATGGTCGGAGAACTCAAAGCGTCGCTCCTGCTCAACGGGGTCACGCTGAACAACCCCGACAGCGCAGCCATCAACATCCGAAACGGAAAACGCATCGCCGTAGAACTCGCCTCCGGAACAACCAACACACTCACCGACGGAGCCGGAGGCGCCCAGAAAGCATGCTTCGCGGTCAAAGGACACACAGAATTCAAAGGCGCCGGAACGCTCAACATCACCGGTAACTCCAACCACGCCTTCTGGGGCAAGGAATACGTCGAGTTCAAGAAAACGACAGGTAAAATCAATATCCTCGGCGCCGTCGGCGACGGATTCAACGTGAACCAGTACATCCTCATCAGCGGAGGCACCATCACCGTCTCGGGCGTGGGCGACGACGCCATGCAACTCAGCTACGCCACCGACGACAACGACCAAATCGAAACCGACGCCGAGAACACCGGTATCGTCACGCTTAAAAACGGAACGCTCAACCTCACCACCACAGCTGCCGGAGCGAAAGGCATCAAAGCCGCCAAAGACTTCGTGATGAGCGGTGGAAGCCTGACCATCACCCAAACCGGCGGAATCAACTCGACCGACCTTACCGACATCTCCTACGCAACCGCCGTGAAAGCCGCAGGCAACATCAACATCACCGGCGGAACAGTCAACATCAACAACACCGCCGACGGTGGAAAAGGACTCAGCGCCGACGGAAACATCAACATCAGCCAGACAGACGCCACCGTCAACATCGACATCAAAGCCAACGGTAAAGGCGGAACAGCGGAGTCAAGCGGAACAACCACCCCCACCAAATCCTACAAAGTCTACGTCAGCCTGCCTACAACCGGAGGCGGAGGATACGGCGGAGGCTCAAACCCCTGGACAAGCGTCTACCTGTACAAAGCCGACGGAACACTCGTGCAGCAACTCACACAAACCGTCACACGCTCGCAGGGCTACTCCACCCTCACCTTCTATTATTACGACTTCAAAGCCGCCGACAGCGGAACCTACTACTTTAAAGCGCCCAACTTCACCAGCCGCGGAACAACCTACACCATCGTCTCGGCAACCATCACCGGACCCACAACCGGCACCGACGACTACTACACCATCAGCAGCAGTAACACCACCTCAGGAACCACACGGACCTACCGCATCTCAAACGTCACCGCAACCTACGGCGGCACCTCCGACACCAGCGAAGACTCCGGAACCGGCTACAACGCCTCCGGACTGAAAGCCGACGGGAACATCACCATCGGCGGAGGAACCGTCACCATCGCCAACTCAGGCGAGATGAGCAAGAGCATCAAGAGCAAAGCCACAACCACCATCAACGGCGGCAACATCACACTCACACCCTCGGGCGCGATGAAAGTCATCAACTCCGACGCTTCCTACAGCACCGGAATCAAAACCCTCGACTACATCCAGAACGCCGGAACCGTCACCATCAACGCCTCAGGCTCCGCCTCTAAAGCCATCTCGGCCAACGCCTCCATCACCACCAACGGCGGAACGCTCAACATCACCAACACCGGCGCCGGAGTGACCGGAAGCAACAACGCCACCTACACCGCCAAAGGCCTCAAAGCCGACGGAAACATGGCACTCAACGCCGGAACCATCACCATCAACATGAGCGGTACAGGCGGTAAGGGAATCAAAGTCAACGGCAACTACACCCAGGGCACATCCGACGGCTCAGGGCCCGACCTCAAAGTCACCACCACCGGCTCGACCCTCGGCGGAACAACAGGTGGGGGCGGCGGATGGCCCGGAATGGGAGGAAACCAGTCCAGCGGCTCCTCCTCAAAAGCCATCAAGGTTATGGGAACCATCTACCAGTACGGCGGAACCACCGAAGTGAACACAGCCACCAACGGTGCCGAAGGACTTGAGTCCAAAACAGCCATCTACGTTGAGGGCGGCAACCACTACTACAAAACCTATGACGACGGAATCAACTGCGCCGGAAAGATTTTCTTCAACGGCGGAACCACCGTGGTCTACTCCACCGGCAACGACGCAATCGACTCCAACGCCGGAACCACCGGAGCCATCACCATCGGCAACGGAGCCGTTATGGCATACACCGGCGCCGGCGGACCCGAGGAGGGCTTCGACTGCGACAACAACTCCTACATCCAGATAACCGGCACCGGAATCGGCCTCAGTTTCGGTTCATCGCAAGGCGGAGGCGGCTGGGGAGGCGGCGGCAACTCCATCAGCAACGCCAAGCAAGGTTACTACTTCAACACCTCGTCGGTAACCTACACGGCCAACCGTTACTACACACTGTACAACAGCAGTTCCTCGCCGCTGGTCACCTTCTCCTTCCCTGCGCAAATCAGCAGCACGCTATCGCTGCTCACCGCAACCGGAATGGTCAAAGGACAATCCTACAACATCTACTACTCCACCTCCGCGCCCACAAGCCCGACAACAGACTTCCACGGCCTGTACATCGGAGGTACTCCCGGAGCGAAAGCCACCTCCAACGCTACACTCTCCTTCACAGCCCAATAACCATCAGGCATAAAAGACACTCATCTCCCGCCCCACCACAGGCGGGAGATGTTTTTTATATAAGCAAAAAAAATCCCTGACTCACGTCGGGGATTGCTTAACTAATTAACCTTCAAATACCATTAACATAAACCTAAATCTGGATGAGCGCACGCGCGTTTCGCAACGGGATTCGTACACTCCGGTTTCATTGAAATAAACTTATACCATGAAAACCACTGCAAATATATAGACTATTTTCCGTCCCACAAAAAAATCGACAAGAAAATCAGCCTCATTAACAAAAATTATCGGTAATAAATCCATAAAAACGAATATTTTGGCGAAAATTAATAATTATACTGTCAGTTGAACACTTTCCACCGGAGTAACGTAGCGTAACAATCGATTTGGAAATGGCCGAAAAACCAAAAAGAAACTGAAATCGTTGGTCGGTTCGGAGGTTTTATGTAATTTTGCAAAGGTTTTGAAACCGATGTTATGAAGATAACCCGCGAAGAAGCCCGAAAAACCGGTATACAACTGCTTAAATATGGCATTATCGGGGTGATGAACACAGTGGTCACCCTTGTGGCTTTTTATCTGCTGAACACATTACTGGAGATTCCCTACGGGCCGTCGAATGTGATGGCCTACGTAGTCGGCGTGGTGAACAGTTTCCTATGGAACCGCAACTGGGTTTTCAAAACCAAGTCGAGTCTACGCCGTGAGGCGTTGCTGTTTGGCTGCGGATTCCTGCTGTGCTGGTCGCTGCAGGGAATCGTGAGCCTGATTCTGCTTGAAGGCCTCGGATGGAAGCACCTGCCCGAAGACGTGATTCCTTTCTTCCCGATGCAGAAAGCCGGACAGAACATCGTGATGGTGGTGGCAATGGTGTCGTATACAATCGCCAACTACCTGTACAACCGCTTTGTGACTTTCCGGGAAAGATAGTCTTATTTTTCGAATACCCGAATAACAGAATACTCGAATAATCGAAAGGTCGACTATTCGAGTATTTGAGTGATTGGAATATCTTCGCTTATCTAACAGGCAAAATAATTTTCTTGCCGGAGGTGATATTCACGCCCGGCCACGGGGTGCGTGAAGGTTGGCCGAGCAGGTTGTAGTACACCGTGCCGGGTTGTTTTGCGGTGATGGAGTCCAATCCGGTGTGACCACCTCCGTCATCTGTAATGACATCAAACCACATCGGCCACACGCCCTCGGTGGGCATATCGCAAGCGAGGAAAGCCTCGCGCGCTCCGGCAGGCACATGCAGGGTGGCGGCGGTGTTGCCGCGCTCGAAGGCATCATCGGCTTGAAGCACGTTCGGGTCGGGATTGGCAAGGGTGACATCGTTGAGCGCGTCGCAGTCGAGGAATGCCGCCGAGGCGATTGACGTCACCGATTCGGGCAGTTTCACCTCGCTCAGCGCGGCGCAACCCGACGCGGCAAGCGTGCCCACGGATTGCGTGCCCTGCGCGAGGGTGAGCGAGGTCACTTTATCGCACATATTGAATGCCCAGTCGTTCACACCCACTATGGGATAGGTCTGGCCGTTGTATTCGATGGTTTCGGGCAAATTGACAGCGCCGGTGGTGTACTGACTTACACAGGCTGTGTATCCGTTACCGGCGATTGCATTGCCGCTGGAGTCGAGGGTGAAAGTTACAGGCGTTCCGTCAACATCGGCGGTAAAGACCTCGGGCTGATCGGAAGGCAAGCGTTTGGGGGCGTTCCACGAGTCGTTTCCATAGGCGTTCCATTGCTCTTCGGTGCCCATCACTGCGCGGAAAGCGAGGTTGAGCGGCGAATCGGAGCCTAAAAGCATACCGGCGAAGAACTTGATTCCTACCGGGACATGGGCCATATTGCTCTCTGTGTTCTCATAGCGTACGTGCTTGACGTTGGAGCCGAGGCGGTTGAGTGCCATTTGGGCGTTGACGTAAGGAACCACTTCGTCACCCACGCTATGGAACAGCGCCATACGGCATTTGGGCTGCCAGCCTGCGGTGAGGTTGTTGTATTCCAAGGCCCGGTGCAGGTCGTTGGCGGCGTTGCGCTCGGTGGGCAGCGGGCCGGTGAAATTACGCTCATCGGTGAAGTAGTTCATGATTTCGGGCAGGAACATCTGGTCAAGCCGCGTGTATTGTCCGATTTGCATACAGAGTTCAGACGTGTCGTAACGCTTGGTCAGTATCGAGTCGATAATACCTGTGGCGATAAATTCGGGCTTGAAATACTCGGAGGGGTTACGGTGCTTGAGCAGGGGATTACTCACAAGCATTCCATGGATTATAAACGGCACCACAACCGGCATATGCACCCCGGTGGTGATGTACTCGCGCATGGTCGCGATAAGGTCATAGGGGCCGTCGCCACAAACGGAGCCTTGAAAATGGAGCGTGTCAACGAGGTTGTTGGTTTCAACAAAACGGTGCACGGCCATGGCCGACGACGCGCCTTGCGAGTATCCTACGGCGACAGTACGCCAGTTGTCTGAGGCGAAACGCCGCGGTGTGCCATCGGTTTTGGTGTCGTTGAGAAACAGTTGCAAGCCCGCCTGGGTGGCGTCAACGATGTTTCGGGCGGTGACGGTTTGGCACAGATATGGATGCCCCTTGTCGACATTGGAGCCGAATCCGGCGTAGTCGGGCATAATCACGAGGTTTTGCGACTCGGGTTTGTCGTACGTACTTGCGGCGTGGAACATCATAAGCCGCACGTCGGAGATGATTCCTTCCGCGGAGTGAACCGTCGGGCTCTCGGCATTGGAGGTTATGGTTCCGTGGCAGGCGATAACAAGGTTTCTCGGGTCGGGCTCGGATTTGTCTCTCGAGCGGTAAGGCATCACGGCCAGAGAGGACAGTGTGATGGGGCGTCCTTCGGAGTCGACCGTGGGGTATTCGAACGTGAAATACTCAAACGCACCGATTTGGGTCAATCCGGCCACTTGCTGCGGCATTTGCCCGGCATAGGCCTCGGGAATCTGGAATGCTTCAACGCCGCGCGAGACGATACGTGGCTGAGCAAGACTACTGAAAGCCATAATTATCAGTAGCGGAGTGAGGAAACGAAGGTTCATGGCTCTGTGTAGTTATCGGTTATTAAGCCAGTTGTGCCGCTCGAGCCAGTCAAGGGTTGTGTTGACCAGTCCCATCCGGTCGATGTTGTCGCGTGTGGAGAAGAAGAGCAGTTGCAGGCGTTGGTCGGGGATTGTGGCGGCATAGATGGTGAATCCGCCGTTGTCGCCGGTGTGATATACCACGTCGGGGCGTCCGGGGCGTTGCTGGATAAAGAAGCCGTAGCCGTATCCGGTGTAAGGCTGATAACCGTAATTGGCGCCGGGCTGGATGGTGATGTGTGGCGCGAAGGCTTTCTTCAACCACGTCAAAGGAAGTATGCGCCCCGAAGCGAGGGTTTGCTGCCAACGAATGAAATCGGCGATGGAGGTGTAGAGCGCGCCGTCGGCTTTGGTGGCGAAGAAAGTTTCCTCGCCGTAGTCAAACTCGCGATAGCCGCCGGCTTTGTCAGGGGTGTATCCGTGGGCGGGCGAGTGAAAGTGACGGTCGGGCTCAAAGTAGGCTGTGCGGGCCATTCCGGCGGGGTCAAAGATGTGCTGTTGCATATAGGACTCAAAGTCCTGCCCGGTAACCCGCGGAATGATCTGGTAGATGAGTTGGTAAGTCGGGTTGATGTATTCGTATTTCGAACCGGGGCTGAAGTTGAGTTGTTGCAACCGCTCGATATACGCGGCCGATTCGATGTCGGTGGAGTATAGCACGAAATTCCGGTCGGTTCTCGGCCGTGCATCGGGAATGCCCGAGGTGTGGCAGAGGATATGGTGCAGTGTCACTTGCGACAACACGGGAGACTCCCATTCGGGGAAAAACTTACTGAGACGGTCGTCGAGCGAGATGCGTCCGTCGGCACAAAGTTGGAGCAACGCGATGGCGGCGAATTGCTTACTGAGCGAGGCAATGCAGAATTGTGTTGCGGACGTGATGGGAGCGAGGGTATTCAGGTCGGCCACTCCGTAACAGTTCATAGCCAAAATGTTACCGTCTTTTACAACGGCTATTGCGGCTCCCGGCTCAAGCGGATTGGGATAAACGGGGCGGTAGATGGAGTCGATGGCCTGACGCAATTCCCGGTCCGTTGGCCGATTCACCGCTCCGCCACCCAACGGAATCATGATTCCCATTAGAAACAAGACAATAAATTGTTTCATAACAAGTTGCCTTACAATATCTTTTTGATGTTCCCCTCGATTTCCTCTTTACCGAGCGCACCCACTGTGCGTTCAACCACACCCGATTTGTTTGCGAACAGAAGGGTGGGAATGGCTTCGACTTGATATTGTCCTGCGAGTTCGGGATTCTTGTCCACGTCGACGCGTACAAATCTGACGCGACCGCCGTAGGAAGCCTCTAATTCACTGAGAATGGGAGCCACCATTTTGCAGGGGCCGCACCATGTGGCGTAGAAGTCGACCACGGTCGGGCCGTCGAAATTGAGCGCGGCAATACGCTCCCCGGCAGGTTCTTGGGAAGATGGCGTTTGCGGTTGAGGCGCGGCGGTTTCGGTGGTTTGGGTTGGCGTTTCCACTTTGGCGGGTTGCTTGTCGCAGGCTGTAAGGGCAAGCAGGGCGGCGCAGGCGATTAACAAGAGATTGGATTTCATAGTGTGTGGTATATTTAAACGATGAGTTGTCCGCGTCCTTGACGGGTGATTTCGGGTTCGTCGCCGGTGCAGTCGACCACGGTAGATGGAATCAGGCTGCCGCGCCCGGCATCGACCACGATGTCGACTTGCGCGTCGAATCGCTCGGCCATCAGGCCCGGTTCGGTGCGGTGGTCTTCGTCGGGTCCGGGAACGGAGGTGGTGAGAATCGGGCGGCCGAGGGCTTCAACGATGGCGCGCGCGATGGCGTTGTCGGGAATACGGATACCCACCGTTCGCCTGCCTTTGAACGCCTTGGGCAACTTGCTCAGGGCCGGGAAGATGAACGTGAACGGCCCGGGCAGGTTGGCCTTCATCATGCGGAACTGCACGTTGTCGAACTTGGCGTACTGGGCCACCTCGCTGATGTCGTCACAGATAATGGAAAGGTTGGTTTTTGCCGATTTCATCTCTTTAATGGCACATATGCGCTCAATGGCGGGATTGTTCATCGCGTCGCATCCGAGGGCATAGACGGTGTCGGTGGGGTAGATAATCAGACCGCCGTCCTCGAGGCAACGGACGATTTCGTCGATATACCGGCGGTTGATGTTATCAGGCAGAATAGGTAGAAGTTTGCTCATATTTGTGGGGGATAATAGACGTTGGTTTCGATGTTGGTCGCTTGGGCGAATGTCTGCAGCAGCGAGGCCATCCAGTCGGTGGCTTGCCGGATGGGCATTTCGGGCGCGAAGGCGTTGATGCAGATTTGCGCGGTGGTGGTTTCGAGGGTGAACTTGGTCCGCTCCTCGTCGCTTGTGGGCGTGGCCACACCGCCGATGGCATCGCGATAAACGGGCATGTGGGCGATGTTGAGCGGACCGCGGCCGATACCGTTGTAAGGTTCTTCCTCCTCCCCTACTCCCATAGTCAGACATTGTCCTTCAAGGCGGTCGGCATCAAGGCCACTGATGGCGTAACCCGAGGCCATGGAAACAAGGTTGACCACATCAATGAGGGTGGTGAGCCGGTAGATGCCGAGCCCCTTGATGACTCGCCTGCAGAGTTGCTCGCTGGCCACACGGTAACGCCCGGGGTCTTTTCCGAGGGCTTTGTAGAGGCTCCGGGTGCCGGCGATGGCCGGACGGGCGTTCACCGCAAGGAGTTCGTAGGTGGATTTCACCCGCTCGGCCTCGGCTTCGAGCAAAGCCCAAAGACTGTCGGGTGTGGGGGTGTTCACGACATTCGCGCGCACCAAACCGATGCACATATCGGGGCAATGCAGGCGAATTCGGGGATCAATCTCAATTTGTATCATGGGTGAATCAGGTTTCGTTTAAGTAAAGCGTCAAGAGTCGACACATGGTAATCGCCCACCAACGACGGCACGCTGTCGCGGGCATACATCAGCATCGGAAGCGCGGTGTCGTTGTCGTAACGGTGATAACCGAGCGAGGCAAACCACTCCGGCTCGTCGTCAACCTTTTGTACAAACACGAAGTCGGGACGCCGTTGTTCAATGGCTTGACGCTGGTCGAGGTCCATATATGGCAGCGCACCGCTTTGCGATGTCCAGTACTTACACCCGGGCAGGCTCTCAACGGGGATTCCGTAGGCCGAGGTGCAAGTGTTGTAATAAATGATTTTAGGCCTATCGGTGCGGCTCATCATGGCGGCGTAGGCATAGAAGGCATCGCGCTCGGGCTTGTGGCGGAACACCCAACTCCCATCATGCCATAAGTGCATCGCCGTGACGCCGACCACCGTCAGCAGAGCCGCAGCCGCGACATGCCACCGTTTGGCAGCCCCCGGGGTTATCCGCAACAGCCAGACAAAGCCGAACACGGCAAAGGGAGCCAGCATGGCGTAATAGTACAGCCAAAACGCGTTGGAAGCCGTCAGAGCCACCACGCCTGCGAAAATCAGCGGCACACTCCATCGGTAGCGGGTCATGTAACTCACGGCCGCACAAGCCGACAGGCCGCACAGGCCGCAGTACAACCCCACGCTCCACCGGTTGGCCCAGAGCAGGTGAATCGGGTGGCGCATCATCGTGTGTTGCGAGGCCACAACGCGGGCGTTCACGAAGAAATATTCGTTGATGAAATCTGTCAGCCAGCCGGCCTGCCACATATACAACACAGCCGGCACCAGCACCACAGCCGCACCCGCAATCATCATCAACAACGCGTTGACCGCCTCGCGCGAGCGCCATGCGCGGTGCAGAACAATCAGCGCCATCACGCCAATCATCACCGTCACGTTGTACTTTATCAGAAACGTCACCGCCATCGCAACGCCAATCGCAATAGCGGAGTGCCGGAGTTTGTTTGTATTAGTTCCGTGCAGAGCGGCGAGTGTGTGCCACATGGCCCAAACCAACGGCAAGAGGCAGAAGTCCTCGGCGCGGGTCTCATAGCGAACCGCGGGGAAAAAGATGGCCATCAAGGTTAGTATGGCCGCGATTGCAGCCTTCTTATCTGAGGGGAGCCACAGGCGGGCAATCTTGAACAGATATATCAGCACCGCCGCGTAGAGCGCGCACGCGATCCACATCATTCCCACAGCCGAGCGCGGCGTGAGCAGATACCCTATGCCGTAGATCAACCACAACAACGGCCCCTTCGAATCGGTGAAATCACGATAGGGCACCATGCCGTTCATCAACGCTTTACCGCTGGTGTAGAACGTGGCGCTGTCGAAGTGGTCAAACAGGTCGTGGGTGTAACTGTCGGCCGAGACAAGCACCACCGTCACCATCGCGGTAACGGCAAGTCCGAGGATGTATCGGAGTACTGTTCGGTCGGAGGGCATTCCGGATTATTCGGGTTTGTTGGTTTCCAAGATTTCGATGGCCATATCAAGGATTTTCGTGTCGTCAAGGGTGACGTAGCCCCCATCAGGCCCCGGCTCAATGTGGATGCCGGAGGTGTGTCCGTCATCATAATCGGTGCCGCCGAAATAGTTGCGAACCGTCTGAGGGGAAATATTCAGTTTGTCGGCCATCTGTTGAATCGAGCCTTGAGGCAGTTGATTCTTAATGCGGCGAAGTTCGTTGAAGGTAATGATTTTCATATATATTTGGTTTTTAGGTATTTACGAAAGAAACTACAAGAATACAGATAAGTGTCAGCAGCACGGCGAAACTCATCATCCGCCCGTCGACGTTCGGGTGCACGGGGATATCAATCCGCTGGCAGGTAAAGCGATAAACAGCGTAGCATATCCCCGCGGCGGCAAAGCCAACGAGCATTCCGCCAAGGATATCGGTCGGGTAATGCACGCCGAGGTAAACGCGGCTGTAACATTGCAGCGCGGCCCAGAGAAAAAGCGAAGCCGATACATGCCAACGCCTGAAAATCAACGAGACGAGCAATGCTACGGCAAACGAGTTGGCGGCATGGCTCGACACGAAGCCGTACATTCCGCCTCGATAACCGTTCACGATGTGGAGCATCTCGGCCAAGCCGGCTGTGTGTGTCGGGCGGGGCCGCTCAACGAGGTGCTTGATCCAGCCGGAAGCCACTTGGTCGGCCAACACAATCGAGAGCGCGAGCACTCCGAGCGTAAGCAGTGAGCGCCTCCAGTCGAGTTTGCCCATCTGAATCAGTGTCAGCACAAAGGCCAGGGCAATCAGAATCCACGAAACACGGCTCGAGACGGCATACCACAACGCGTCTTGCCATTCGGTGTGACTGCCGTTGACAGCGAGCAGGAGCCATTGGTCGTAGTTCAGGATTGCGTCCATATCGGGGTGATGGGGTCAGATGATTTCCACTTGGTCGGCGCGGAGCCATGCCTGCCGACGGTCATCGGTGAGCACGCGAAGCCACCGGTTGTTGTCTTTCCCCACCCGGTCGGTGATGGTCACTTTCACGCCCTTGACCAGTTCGAATGCCACCTCGGATTTGTCTTTTGCCGGTCGGGGGGCATGGCTCAAGGCCACGTTGTCGGCCACGACAATGGCGGCGTTACGGTCAACGGCCACATTGCGGTTATGCACGGCGCAAGTCACACTCGCCACCACCACAACCAGCATCACCATCGCGCCGAAGAATCCCGTTTTGCGCCAGCCTACGCTGTCGAGCCACAGATAAGCCGCCACGCCGGCCAACATCAGCAGGAACGCCACCAAAGCGAGCACTGCCCAAGTATTGCTTGAGAAGCGCGCGACGACGGTGTTGATGGCCACTTGGATAATGTTGGCTCCGTCCTGGTGGTTGATTCCCGTGCGCTCGCGAACGAATTGCAGATTGCTCCGCGCTTCGGAATTTCCCGGGTCGAGCAGCAGCGCGCGCTCATAGTACAGGATGGCGTGGGCCGCGTCGTTCAGGCGGTAATAGGTGTTGCCGATGTTGTAGTAGAGGTCGGAAGAGACCTCTCCGGTCTTTTCCTGCGAAGTGTACAGTTCAAGGGCTTTCTTATAGAGTTCGCGGTCGTAGGCCTGATTGGCTTGCTCCACCACCGGGGCGGCATGGCAAACCATAGCGAGCAGCAGACCGATTATGGTGAAAACAGTGTGTTTCATGACGTGACGGGTTTTGATCGTTTCACATTCTCGAGCGCGCCGATCAGTGCGGCGGCCTGGTCGTGCACTTGTTGCAGGTTGGTTTCGGCCAACTCGGGAGCGTACTGCGCGAACTCACACCGGTCGAGCAACTCGAGTGTTTGCGCGCGTAAGTCCTCGTCAACGCCGTATGCGGTGAGTTGCGCGTCGATGTTGTCTTTGTTGAGTTCGGAGGTGGGAATACTGAGTTTGTCGCTCAGATAGCCCCACAGGGCGGTGAGCAACTCGTTGTAGAAACCGCTCTTGTTGTTTGCGGCGATAAACGCGCGGGCTTGGCGCAGGCGGCGCTGGGCCACTTTGTTGGCGCGCTTGGTGCGCATGCGCTTCACGTCGGCGCGCTCGCGGAGTTGCTTGCGGAAGTATACAATCAAACCGATGAACGCCACCAACGGCACAATCCACCCGAGCCAATAACCCGCCTTATCAATCAGGAAGTCTTGACGCGCGCTCAGGCTCATGGGTTTGCGGTGGATGTCGGCGATGTCCATGTTGTGGAGACGGTAGCGATTCGAGGGTTCGCCTTTTCCTTTGGCCACATTGAGCCGCCGGGCCGGAATGTCAACGCTCTCGTAAGCGCCGGTTTCGGGGTTGAAGAAGGTGAACTTGGAGGCGGGAATCTCAAACTCGCCGGCGTATTGGGGAATGAAAGTGTAGTCGACCTGCACCGTACCGCTCATATCGCCTCCGCCGGGGTTGACACGCGCATCGAGTTTGGGGTCGTACACGTCCATCTCTTTGGGGAAGTTGACGGTGGGGGCTTTGATGTACTTGATGTTGCCCGTTCCGGTGATATACAGCGAGTAGGTGGCGGCGGAGTAGGTCTTGAGTTCGGCGGGTTTGAGCGCCGACTTCACGGTGAATTTTCCCACGGCACCGGTAAAACCTTCGGGTTGGGGCTCTGGCAGGGGGAGGATGTTGACCGTGGCGGTGTTAGACTTCACTTTAAGTTGTTTCTCCACCGGTTGCGAGAGTGTTCCGAACGGGGTGCGGAAGTTTTCATATTGGATGGCGGTGATGTCATAGTTACCCGAGGTGATGGTGAGTTTGCCCGATTGCTGCGGATAGAGCAGGCAACGCTTGAGCACGGCCACCATATACTGCTGGCCGTTGTGTGTCTCCACGTTGTTCAGGCTGGGCTGCATCGGTATCTCCTCAATCAGGAAACCGTCGAAGGAGGGCTGCAGGGTAGGTATGAACTGTGAGATCTGATACTTGGTGTACAGTTTTATGGTGCACACCACAGCCTGTTGCTCATACACGCGGGGCTTGGACATTTCGATTCGGACGAAGAGGTCGTTTGCGCTCACGTTTTTCGAGGCGTCTTGCGAGAGCGGGTCGTCGTATTGCACGCCCCCTCGATGGGAAGGCGGCACAGGGGTCTGGCGGTTCTGACCGCGCGGGTCGGCGACACGGTCGGCCGGAAGAACCTCAATGGTAATCGGCTTGGTCGACATTCGCTTACCGCCAACCACAATCGAGGCCGAGCCGATGGTGATTTTGCCCGTTTGCGAGGCCACATAAAGCATCGAGAACTCAATGGAGGAAGAGGAAGACGTTTTACCGTTGACCCACGATGAACTGTAACTGGTTGACTTTGCGGGACCGTAGACGCGTTTCACCGTTGCCGGCACTTCGGGCGGAATGAAATTATCGCCCTCGGCATCTCTCAGAATAAACCTGACGCTGAACTTGTTGCCCTGATTCACTTGTCGCGGAGCCTGCACGGTGAACGATGTCGCTTGGGCCGCGACACCGAGCAGGAGCAAGACACTCAGGAGAATATATCGGGGGAGGTTGGTCATAATCGTAACTGTTGATTGGCTAAGGGCTGATTACCACTTGTGGTTGGTTCGGCTACGCTCGCGTTGCTGCTCCTGGGCCTGCACACGCTCCACTTTCCGCTTGGTGGCATCTTCCTGATTTTGCATCGCTTTGAGCACTTGCTCAGCGTTTTGCGAACTCATTTCGCCTTGCTTCGGCTGTTGCCGCTGCCGGTTCTGTTGGTCTTGGTTTTGGTTCTTGTCCTGGTCTTGCTTGTCCTTGTTCTGGTCTTTATTCTGATCTTGATTTTTGTCTTGGTCTTGGTTCTTATCCTTGTTTTGGTCTTTGTTTTTGTCTTGGTTCTGATCTTTATTCTTGTCTTGATTCTTATTTTGGTTCTGCTGGTCTTTGAGTTTTAATTGAGCCAGTCGGAGGTTGTATCGGGCCTGATCGTCGTCGGGGTTGTTGCGCAATGCCTGCTTGTAGAGTTCCACGGCCTGCTGATACTGCTCGCTGAGGAAAGCGAGGTTTCCGAGGTCGTAGTTGGCCTTGGAGCGAAGGTCGGCAGTGGGGGCGTTTTTGGCGAGGTGCGTGAGTATTTGGGCGGCTTGCTGAACGGGGTCGTTCTGCTGCTTTTGCTTGTCGGTGGTTTGGGGCTGATTCCCGGCTTGCATAAGCAGGGCCGTGGCGAGGTTGAACTGCGCCAGGGGCGAGCCCGGGGCAACTTCAAGGGCTTTTCGGTAGGCCACCTCGGCCTCGGCATATTGCTTGTCGGCAAAGTGGCGGTTGCCCTGCCGGATGTGGTTCCGCTCTTGCTTGGTGGTGCTGATTTCGGGTTCGGTGTTGGCTGCCGGGGCGGTCAGGCCGAAGCATGCGAGCAGCAGAAGCAGTGTGAGTCTCACTGCCGATTTCGGGTGAAGAAGTTGTATCGGTCGAGCCATGGGTTTTTACGTTCAAGAAGGAGGATTAGTGCGATAAGCACGACTATCGCGATTGCGGTAAAGACGGGGAATTGCTCGTCGTGCCGGTTAAATGTGACGGTGGCGAGGTCGGTTTTAGCAAGTTTCTCGAGGGTTTCGCGCAGTGTCTGCACGGCGTCCGACGCGCCGCCGTTGATATACACACCCTTGCCCGAGGCTGCGATTTCCTGAGCCATCTTCTCGTTCAGGCGGGTGGTGACGGGCACGCCGTCATCGTCAAGCAGAAACGCGCCGTTGCCCATCGGGATTGCCCCGCCCTCGGTCGAGCCGACACCAATCACATTCACCTGAATGCCTTGTTTGGCGGCTTGGTGGGCTGCGCCGACGGCATCGTCTTCAAAGTTCTCGCCGTCGGTGATGACGATGATGGTTTTCTGTGACTTCTTACTCTGCGAGAACGACTGGGCGGCCAAGGCCACGGCGCCGCCGATGGCGGTGCCTTGCGTGGGTACGATGTTGGTCGTTATATCACTCAGGAAGAGTTTGGCCGAACTCAGGTCAGATGTCATCGGCATACGCATATAGGCATTTCCGGCGAAGACAATCAGCCCCACCTTGTCGTCTTTAAATGTTTCCATCATTTTCTGCACCAAGAGTTTGGCGCGTTGCAGGCGGGAGATGTCCTGATGGTTGTCGGTACTGGAGGCGTTCATCGAGTTGCTCACGTCGAGCGCCACCATCACCTCGATGCCGTGAACGGTGGTCTGGGTCTTGGAAGCGCCGGCGCGTGGGCGGGCCAGCACGACAATGAGCAAGGCGAGCAGCAACAGTTCAAGGCCGAGTTTAGCCCACGGCTTGTAGGGCGACACGTCGGGGGCAAGTTCCGCCACGCGCTCCGGGCGGCCATATGTGACGAGGTTTCGCCGACGCGCGGCGCGGCCCCACCAGAACAACAGGGCCACCACCGGGAGCAGCAACAGCAGATACAGATATTGTGGATATGCGAATGAGAACATAACGGATAGTCTTCTATGGCGCGCGGCGGGCAACGGTGTAGTCAATCAGAATCGAAAGCAGGAGCAACACCAGTGCCGCGATGGCCCACGGGAGGTAGTGGTCTTGCGTTTGGGTGAAGTGTTGCACATCGAGGTGGGTCTTTTCGAGTTTGTCAATCTCGTTGAAGATCTGCTCAAGCACACCTTTGTTGGTGGCGCGGAAGTAACGTCCGCCGGTGGTTTGGGCAATTTTGCGCAGGGTGGCCTCGTCGATAACCACAGGCATGGTTTGGTACTGGATGTTCCCGGCATAATCGATGGCCACAGGATAGGGCGCGTTGCCGTTGCGGCCCACGCCGATGGTGTAGATCTTGATGCCGTACTGCCGGGCGATCTGCGCGGCGGTCAGAGGAGCGACCACGCCGGTGTTGTTACTGCCGTCGGTGAGCAGAATGATGCTCTTGCTCTTTGCCTTACCGCTCTTGATGCGGTTGATCGACGTGGCGATGCCGTCACCGATGGCGGTGCCGTCTTCAAGCATCTGCATCTTCACTTGAGCGATCGCGTTAACCACCGTGGCGTTGTCCATCGTCATCGGCACTTGGGTGAAACTCTCGCCGGCGAAAATCACCAGGCCTATGTTGTCGTGCTCGCGGCCGCTGACAAAGCGTGTGGCCACGTCTTTGGCGGCTTCGAAACGGTTGGGGTTGAAATCGCGGGCGAGCATTGAGGTCGACACGTCAAGGGCTACAATGATGTCGGTGCCTTCCACGTCGGACTCCGACCACGAGTCGCTGCTTTGCGGACGGCACAGAATCACAATCAGGCAGGCCAACGCGGCAAGCCGCAGGGCGAACACGAGGTGTCCGGCCCATACGCGCCACGAAGTTGGAAGGCGGCGAAAGGCGTCGGTGGCGCTCACGCGCAAAGTGGGAGTGGCCATGCGCCGGCTGTAGACGTACCATGCCACGAGGGGAATCAGCACGAGCAGCAGCCAGAGCCACAATGGGTGCAACAGTTGCAGTCTCATCGGCGGGCCTCCTTTCCTTTGCGTTCGGGGTCGGCTTCGGGTTGGGGAAGTTCGACGGGCTTGGTTGCCTCAACAAAATTGAGCGCGCGCTGGTAGGCTACCTCGTTGTCGTCGGCCAGGGGTTTCTGCGCGGCGAATTTGACGATGTCGGCCATTTCGAGCACCATCGCGAGTTGGTCGCCGGCGGCCTCACCATTCTGCCGGAGGGTGCGCAGAATCTCGGAGGAGGTCATCTCCACGGCGTTGATACCGAACCGGCGGTCGATGTACATGCGCAAGATGTCGGTCAGGCCGGTGAAGTACTCTTTCTCCTGTCCTTTTTGCCAAAGTTGTTTGGCCTTGAGCGCTTGCAGGTTATGAATGGCCTCCTCGTAGGGGGGCAGGCGCTTGCGCTCTGGGCGTAATGGGTTACGGCCGTGGCGGTAATAGCGCATATAATAGTATACACCTCCGGCTATGAGCAACAGCAGCAACAGCCACGCCCACCAATAGTCGGAAATCCAATCGGGCAGCCAGTCGAGGAGCCGGAAAGGTACTTCCTCGGGGGGCTTGATGCCGATGATGGTTTGCGTGGTGTCGACGCGCACGGGAATCACCTTGAGCGACATGGCCTTCGACATGAACGTGTCCTTTCCGACCACATAGCGCAGCGGCGGAATCACGTACAGGCCGGAGTCAAACGACTGAATGGTATACGTTTGCGTGATCTGCTCCCGATTGTTGTCGAGCGCCGTGGTGTCGGCCGCCGACCGGCGGAGCACCTCCACGTATGCCTGCAGCGTATCTAAGCGGGATTCTATCAGGGTTCCGCGCGTTCCGCGGTCTTGCAGAATCTCGATGTGGAGTGTGTTGACGCGGCCCATCAGCACATGTGCGCTATCGAGGTGGGCCCTGATACTCACCGGAGCGGCCCAACCGGCCAGAGTCACGGCGATCATCGCCAACGTTATGATGTACTTGCGGAGTGTCATACTGCATTCAACATTTGGCTGTTAACTTCGTCGCTGAAACAGGGCCATCAACAACGGCACATAATCCTCGTCGGTGGGAATCGAGGCCAGGTCGACACCGCAGCGGGTGACCGTGTCGTGGAGGTGCTGCTGTCGCTCGTACCACCACCGGTCGTATGCCTGGCGCACCCGGCGGCTGCCGCTGTCGACCCACCGAACGGCTCCGGTCTCACTGTCCACCACACGGAGCAATCCGGCGTTGGGCAACTGTTGCTCGCGCTTGTCGTACACCTGCACGGCCATCAGGTCGTGCTTATGTCCGGCGATGGAAAGCGAGCGGTAGTAGTCGCCGGTGTCGATGAAGTCGCTCACGAGAAAGACGGTGCACCGCTTCTTGAGCGCGTCGGTCATGTATTCAAGCGCGCGGTTGATATCGGTACCTGAACCCTCGGGGGTGAAATTGAGCAATTCGCGAATCACGAGCAGGATGTGCTTGCGGCCTTTTTTGGGCGGAATGAACTTCTCGATGCGGTCGGTGAAAAAGATCACGCCCACCTTGTCGTTGTTGGTAATGGCCGAGAACGCGAGCGTGGCGGCCACTTCGGCCATCACTTCGCGCTTCACGTCACCCACAGCGCCGAAATTCCCGCTGCCGCTCACGTCAACGAGGAGCATCACCGTCAGTTCGCGCTCTTCCTCATACACCTTTACATAAGGCCGGTTGTAGCGCGCGGTGACGTTCCAGTCGATGTCGCGCACGTCGTCGCCGTATTGGTACTCGCGCACTTCACTGAACGTCATTCCGCGACCTTTGAAGGCCGAGTGATACTCGCCCGCAAAAATGTTCTGCGACAAGCCCTTGGTCTTGATCTCGATTTTTCTGACCTTTTTCAGTAACTCGTTCTGCTCCATGGCGGTGAACAAATCAAGGCACGGCAATCTTGTCGAGCATGTTGCTGATCATCTCGTCGGCCGAGATGTTGTTGGCCTCAGCCTCGTAACTCAGTCCGAGGCGGTGGCGCATCACGTCGTGGCACACCGCACGGACGTCTTCGGGAATCACATATCCGCGGCCACGCAGGAAAGCGTAGGCGCGGGCGGCAAGTGCCATACTGATTCCGGCGCGGGGCGAGGCTCCGAACGAGAGCAGACCGGCCATGTCTTTCAGCCCGTAATCGCTCGGGAAACGGGTGGCGAAAACGATGTCCACGATGTAACGCTCAATCTTCTCGTCTATGTAGATTTGTTGCACCACCGAGCGGGTGTCCACGATATCGGCCGGGGTGACCAGCGGCTGCACGGGCTTGCGCTCCGCGGCAAGGTTCATCTTGATGATCTCGGCCTCCTCGGTTTTGCTCGGATACGAGATGAGCACCTTCATCAGAAAACGGTCGACCTGCGCCTCGGGCAAGGGGTAGGTTCCCTCTTGCTCAATGGGGTTTTGCGTGGCCATGACCAGGAAGGGGTCATCGAGCGAGAACGTCTGCTCGCCGATGGTTACCTGCCGCTCCTGCATCGCCTCGAGCAACGCGCTCTGCACTTTGGCCGGAGCGCGGTTGATCTCGTCGGCAAGAACGAAGTTGGCGAACACCGGACCTTTCTTCACCTCAAACGATTCGCGCTTGATGCTGTACACCATCGTGCCCACCACATCGGCCGGCAGCAGGTCGGGGGTGAACTGGATGCGGCTGTAACGCGCGTCAACCAGTCCGGCGAGGGTCTTGATGGCGAGGGTCTTGGCCAAACCAGGCACGCCTTCAAGAAGCACGTGACCGTTGGCCAACAACGCGATCAGAAGCGAATCTATCAGATGCTTCTGGCCGACTATGGTGGAGTTCATACCCTGCTTGATCAGGTTGACGAAGCTGCTCTTACTGGCAATCAGGTCGTTAAGTTCTCTAATATTTACGTTTTCGTTCATAGTTTCAAACTCGAAAATAGGTTATAGCCTCTTTGGCAACGCAAAATTATAGATTAAACTCCAATGCAAGCCAATCCAATGCGTTAAATAAATGAATATTAAGTTAGAAATGTTAAAACCACTGCGCGATGACATCAAAACATAAAAACATTCAAACCAAGGCAGGATTTGTTTATCTTTAAAAATATTAAGTTAATATATATTAAATTCACATTTAATTTATCAAATATTTCGTTATGTTTGCGAAAAATATTTATTTTTGCGGCGTGAAATCTTAAACCCATTTATTCACTAAAATTTCATTCTATGAAGAAGACCCTCTTAGTGCTTGCCGCCATGTTTGTGCTGACCCTCACGGCCTGCAAAGACACCGCGACCCAAACCGAACAAACGGCCGACAGCGCCGCCGTCACTACCGAAGCAACTGCCGAGCAAGTTGACCCGCTCAAAATGCCCACCCCCACAGGCGAGGCAGAGAAAGACGCAAAAGCATGCGTCGACTACCTGGTGGCTTCCATCAACGCGGCCAACGTAACCGATGAAGCCAGCATGAAAGACCTTGACGCCAAAATGAATGAAGTGCAAAAAGCCTTCGAAGACTTCTACAAGGACAAACCCGAAGCCCAGAAAGCCTTTGACGAAGCAGGCAAAAAACTCGCCACGGAAATCGATCTGGAAAGCCTCCTCGCCAACAAAATGAAACAGGCGCTCGGCGACCAGTTGAAGAATGCCCCTGAAGAAGCGAAAAAAGCCGTTGATGAAGCGGTGAAAGATGCTGCCAAAGAAGCTAAAGACAAAATTAAAGACGCTGGCAAGTAACAAGCACTAAAATCCTCCACCCGAAAAACGTCGGCCACGTGCAACCCACGCGACCGACGTATTTTCGTGCCCATCCGGCATATCGCGACACCACCGTGAATTCCCAGCCCACAAAACGCCCATTTCCGGAATAATTCGTAAATTTGCAAAATCAATCCAAAACCGACAAATATTATGAACCGACTTCTTCTCAGCCTCGCCGTCGCGCTCGCACTGACGGCATGCAACCAACAGCAACAACCCGCAACGGATAACCAAAACACCAATCCGACAAACACCGAGAAACCCAAAGACGTTGCCGGACGACAGAACTTCGGCGCACAACACCCCGTCATCACCCCCCTGCCCTGCATCATGATCGCCACCTACGATGCCAACCGGAATCCCAACGTGATGATGGCCGCCTGGGGAGGACAATGCGGACCGAACCACATCACATTCGAACTTTCCGCCCACAATACCACCGACAACATACGCCTCAAACGCGCGTTCACCGTCAGTTTCGCAACAGCCGACGACGTGGCAGAGTCGGACTATTTCGGCATCGTCAGCGCAAACGATGTGCCCGACAAAGTGGCAAAAGCGGGATTCACCGCAACCCCCAGCCCGAACGTAGACGCTCCCATCATCAACCAGTACAAACTCACGCTCGAATGCCGCGTGGTCACATTTGACGAAGACGACAAAGGCGGCGCGCGCGTGGTGGGCGAAGTTGTCAACTGGAGCGCCGACCCGAGTATCCTCAACGCCGAAGGAAAAGTCGACCTCGCCAAACTGCGCCCCATCGTATTCGACTCGGCAACAAACACCTACCGTGCCGTGGGCGACTCCGTAGGGCAGGCATGGGGCTCCGGGAAAAAATTCCAATAAACGGCTCTCCGGGGAATCTACAGAATATAGAGAATAAATAACCTCTATAGAATTTAGAATCTCTACATTTCCATCCCCCGCCTTAAACATTTTTCACACTTAACACAATAGATTGAATCAAGCCGTTTTGGAAAAAAGTTTTCCAAAACGGCGAACTTTCTGTTTGCCGAAACAAAGAAATGTTTGTAACTTTACACCACTTTTTGAAAACATACCACACTCACGCATCTACACATTATTTAATATGACCCCGTTCGTACACCTCCATGTACACTCACAATACTCCAAACTCGACGGCCAAGCCTCTATCCCCGCCATGGTGGAAAAGGCGATGGCCGACGGGATGCCCGGCATGGCCCTGACCGACCACGGAAACATGTTTGGCGTCAAAGAGTTACACGATGTCTGCAACAAGAAAAACGCCAAAATCAACGACCAGATCAAAGCCCTGAAAAAGCAGATCGGAACCCCGGAAGCCCCCGACGACATCGAGCAGCAGATCGCAGCGCTCGAGGCAAGCCGGTTCAAGCCCATTTTCGGATGCGAGGTGTACGTGGCCGACACCGACCGCCGCACACACGTTGACAAATACGACATAGGACGCCACCTCATCCTGCTCGCAAAAAATCAGCAAGGCTACCGAAACCTGATTAAAATCGTTTCACACGCGTGGACTGAGGGAAAATACCAGCACCCGCGTACCGACAAGAGTGAACTCCAGCGATACCGCGAGGGTATCATCTGCTGCTCGGCATGCCTCGGCGGAGAAGTGCCCCGGCTCATTCTGCGGGGACAAATCAACGAGGCCAAGAAAGCCGTACAGTGGTACAAAGAAGTGTTCGGCGATGACTACTACCTTGAACTCCAGCGGCATAAGGCAACCGTTGAGCGCGCCGCGCACGACACCTTCCCGAAACAACAGGAAGTGAACGCGGTTCTGATCCAGTTTGCCCAAGAGATGGGAATCAAACTGATCTGCACCAACGACTCACACTTCGTTAACCAAGACGACGCCGACGCGCACGAACGCCTCATCCTGCTCTCAACCGGAAAAACACTCGCCGACGAGAACACCATGCTCTACACCAAGCAAGAGTGGTTCAAGACCCAGCAGGAAATGAATGAGGTGTTCGCCGACATCCCCGAGGCACTCGAGAACACCCTTGAAGTACTCAACAAGGTGGAGTTCTACACCATCGACCACAAACCCATCTTGCCCGATTTCCCCCTGCCCGAAGGATTCGACAACGAAGACGACTACCTGCGCCACCTCGTTTACGAAGGCGCCGCGCGACGATGGCCCGAACTTGATGAAGAGCACCGCGAGCGACTTGAGTTCGAACTCGAAACCATCAAGAACATGGGATTCCCCGGCTACTTCCTTATCGTGCAGGACTACATCCGCATGGCGCCCAAACTGGGTTGCTCGGTTGGACCCGGACGCGGCTCGGCCGCAGGCTCGGCCGTGGCTTATTGCCTTGGAATCACCAACATCGACCCCATCAAGTACGACCTCCTGTTCGAGCGTTTCCTCAACCCCGACCGTATCTCACTGCCCGATATCGACGTTGACTTCGACGACGACGGACGCGTGAAAGTGCTACAGTACGTCACCGAGAAATACGGCGCCGAGAAAGTGGCGCACATCATCACCTACGGCACCATGGCAGCCAAACAGGCCATCAAAGACATGGCACGCGTCGAAGGACTGTCACGCTTCGACTCCGACCGACTCTCGAAAATGATTCCCGCCTCGCCAAACGAGATGCCACTCATCCCGGGAGACAAAGACGGGAAAAGATACAAAATCACCATCAACAACTGCGTCAAGTGCTTCCCCGAGTTCGCCGGAGAACTTCAGAACCCCAACCCACTCGTGGGAGAAACCATCAGAATCGCGTCGAAACTCGAAGGAAACGTGCGCAACACAGGCGTGCACGCCTGCGGGGTGATCATCTGCCGGGACGACATCACCGACTGGGTGCCCATCAGCACAGCAACCGACAGCACCGGAGAATCCGTAATCGTCACACAATACGAAGGCTCTGTAATCGAATCCACCGGACTGATCAAGATGGACTTCCTCGGACTGAAAAACCTGTCCATCATCCGGGATGCCCTGGCAAACATCAAACAGACACGCGGCATCGACATCGACATCGAAGCCATACCCATCGACGACCCGAAAACATTCCAACTCTTCTGCGAGGGACGAACAACGGGAACATTCCAGTTCGAATCCCCCGGAATGCAGAAGAACCTCATCCAGCTCCAGCCCAGCACCTTCGAGGACCTCATCGCCATGAACGCCCTCTACCGACCCGGACCCATGGACTACATCCCCGACTTTATCGCCCGAAAGCACGGACAAAAGCCCATCGTGTACGACATACCCTGCATGGAGCAGTACCTCAAAGACACGTACGGCATCACCGTCTACCAAGAGCAAGTCATGCTCCTGTCCCGACTGCTCGCAGGCTTCACCCGCGGACAAAGCGACACCCTGCGCAAAGCCATGGGAAAAAAGCAAATCAGCAAGATGCAGGAACTCGAGACACTCTTTTATGAGGGCGGACAAAAAAACGGATACGACAAAGAGGTGCTCGAGAAAATCTGGAACGACTGGAAAAAATTCGCCTCCTACGCATTCAACAAATCCCACGCCACATGCTACTCCTGGGTGGCCTATCAGACGGCCTACCTCAAAGCCAACTACCCCAGCGAGTACATGGCCGCTCTGCTCACCCGAAACCGCTCCGACATCAAGAGCATAACCAAATTCATGGACGAGTGCAAAGCGATGGGCATCCGCGTGCTCGGCCCAGACGTGAACGAGAGTTTCCAAGAGTTCGCACCCAACGAGCAAGGCAACATCCGCTTCGGCCTCGCCGCCATCAAAGGAGTGAGTTCGGCAGCCGTCGACGCCGTCGTCGCAGAACGCCTCAAAGCCGGACCATTCGCCGACATCTACAACTTCCTTGAACGGATCAACCTCAGCGCATTCAACCGGAAAGCACTCGAAAGCCTCGCACTCGCAGGTGCTTTCGACAGCCTCGGCATTGACCGCGAGGCATTCTTCGCCGTCGACGACAGAGGAGCGACATTCTCCGAAACGCTCATCAAATTCGCACAACGGCTGCAGTCCGGAAAAGCGTCCATGCAAAACTCGCTCTTCGGCGACGACGAAACCATCGAGGTGGCACACCCACCCATACCGAAAGTGGAACCGTGGTACATCCTCGAACGCCTCAACAAAGAACGCGAACTGATCGGAATGTACCTCTCCGCACACCCGCTCGACCCGTTCTACATCGAAGTACGCTTCGGATGCACACCCCTGAGCGAAATAGCCAACCTCGCCGAACAACTCGACCAGGACATCACCTTCGGAGGACTCGTTGTCGAATACGACGAGAAAACCTCCAACAGAGGCGGTAAATTCGGCATCATGAAAATTGAGGACTACTCCGGCTCGATGGAAATCCGCCTGTTCGGACAAAACTTCATCGACTTCGCCAAATACGGACGGCAAGGAACACCCATCCTCGTGCACGGACGATACCAAAAACGCAGATACGGAGACCAAATCGACTTCAACGTCACCTCCATGCAACTGCTTGAGCAAGTCAAGGGCACACTCGTCCACTCAATCATGCTCACCATGCCCATCGAGCAGGCGCACCAACAAATCCACCTGATCGACAGCGCAATCGGAAAAACAAAAACACACAACTGCCAAATCCTGCTCAACATCGTTGACCACGACAACAACAGCCACGTCATCCTGCAATCCCGACAAAGACTGCAACTCGACAAGCAACTCGTCGACAACCTTGAGACAGCGGGAATACCCTTCGAAGCAAACCCCAATATTTAACCCATAAAAACAAAGCAACACAATGGCACACGTATTTACAGACGAAAACCTCCAACAAACCATCGCCACCGGAAAACCCGTCGTGGTTGACTTCTGGGCAGAATGGTGCGGACCGTGCAAATCCATCGCACCCGTGATCGAACAACTCGCCGACGAATACCAAGACCGCGTACTCATCGGAAAATACGACGTTGAGGAAGGCGGTGACGCAGCCGTGGAATATGGCGTGAGAAGCATACCCACACTACTGTTCTTCAAAGACGGAAAACTCGTGGACCGCAACGTGGGCTCAATCACACGCGACGCACTCGCGCAGAAAATCGACGCGATGCTCTAACCACCCAAAAACGGGAAACAATAGTATTTCAAACACAAAACACCAAAAAAAACAGCGATAATTTGCCCAATCAACCAAATATGTCTAAATTTGGCCTCTGATTGTAATTCCGCACAACGGCGTGGAAACACACCAATGTGTAAACTCTAAAAACAACCAACCATTATGGAACCGCGTGAACAAATGTCTGAACCGACCCCGCAAGTCGAAAAAGACGTGACCCTGACTGGAGAACCTGCAACCAACGCAGGCGAAAATCAAAACGAAACACCACAACAGCCTGTTGAGCAGGCCGAGAACGTGGCCGAAAACAAACCCGTGGCCGAAAACGCCGCCGAAACGCAACCCGTAGCAGAACCCGAGCCGCAATCCGAGCCCGAGAAAGAAACCCTTGACGAGGCCGAGCCCGAGTGTGAAGAGCAGAACCAAACCATCGCCGACGACGAAAACCAAGACGACATTCCCCAAGCCGACTACAACGCGATGGACAAACAGCAACTCGTAGACACTCTCGACGAACTGCTCAAAAACCACCCCATCGAAAAACTACGGGCACCCATCGGCGCCATCCGCGCAGCGTTCGCAACACTACGCAACCAAGAACTCGAGCAAGAAAAACAAGACTTCCTCGCTAAAGGAAACGAGGAGGCTGCCTTCGCGCCCCTTGAGGACGAACTCGAATCACAATTCAAGCAACTCCTCGCCGACGCGAAACAGAAACGTGCCGAGTACACCGCACAGCAAGAAGCCATCAAGACAGAAAACCTCCAGAAAAAACGCGCGATCATCCAACAAATCGAGGAAATCATCGCCGACCCGGACAACATCAACCGACAATTCCCGCGCGTGCAACAACTCCAACAAGAGTTCCGGGAAATCGGACCCGTGCCCGCAACCGACGACACCGACATCTGGAAACAATACCAACTCGCCGTAGAACACTTCTACGACCTGCTCAAAATCAACAAGGAACTCCGGGACTACGACTTCAGGAAAAACCTTGAAATCAAGCAGCAACTCTGCGCCGAGGCCGAAGCACTCGACGACGAGACCGACATCCTCGTCGCATTCCGCAGACTGCAAGAACTGCACAACATCTGGCGCGAGACAGGCCCCGTGGCAAAAGACCTGCGCGAGGACATCTGGCAACGATTCAAAAACGCCTCTGCTGTCATAAACAAAAAACACCTCGCTTTCTTCGAAGAACGCAAAGCCCACGAGAAAGAGAACGCCGACGCCAAAACAGCACTCTGCGAGCAAATCGAGGAAATCAAAACCGACGAACTCAAATCCTACGCCGCCTGGGAAGAGGCAACCAAGAAAATCATCGCCCTGCAGGAACTCTGGCGCAAACTCGGATTCGCCTCACGAAAAGTGAACGCACAACTCTTCGCGCGCTTCCGCCAAGCATGCGACAACTTCTTTGCCGGCAAAGCCGATTTCTTCAAACGCGCCAAAGAGGAAATGGCCGAAAACCTCGCCAAGAAAATCGCCCTCTGCGAGCAAGCCGAAGCCCTGCAAGACTCCACCGAGTGGCGAAAAACCGCCGACGCACTCGTCGAACTACAGAAACAATGGAAAACAATCGGGCCGGTCGCAAAGAAACACTCCGACCAGGTCTGGCGCCGCTTCATCGCCGCATGCGACCACTTCTTCGAACGCAAAAAAGCCGACAGCAAAGACTCCCGCGCGGCTGAGCACGAGAATCTTGCCGCAAAACGGCAAATCATCGCCGAAATCGTCACCGCCGTTGAAAGTCAAGCCGACGACGCCGCACAAACCGTGCGCGACCTCATGTCACGCTGGACCACCATCGGACACGTGCCCTACAAGGAGAAAGACAAACTCTTCGCCGAGTTCCGCCAGGCGGTGGACAACGCGTTCGAGAAACTCGACATGCGTGGAGCACGCGCAGCGTTGTCGCGCTTCGAATCATCAATCCAAGGCAACCCCGAACGCGCCCGCTCCGAGCGTGAGCGACTCGTCAGAGCATACGAGCAGAAATGCGCCGAACTCAAAACCTTTGAGAACAACATGGGCTTCCTCAACGCGAAGAGCCAGTCGGGAAGCAGCCTGGTCAAAGACATGGAGCGCCGCATCGAACGCATCAAAGAGGATATCGCCACACTCGAGCAGAAAATCAAACTCATCGACGAAGCCGAAAAGGACTGAAACTCCCCGACATCAACGTACAACGAAAAAAGACTTGCCCGGCCGGGCAAGTCTTTTTGTCTGTATCGCGAATTACTCAGCGGATCAGCAGATAAACGGTATAGGCTATGTAGCAGAGCAGGAAGATGTAGCCCTCAACGCGGTCGAAGCGGTGCTTGCCGAAGGTGAACACCACCAGATAAGTCATCACCGCGGCCACAAGCATCACCACATAGTCCACCAAATTGATGCCCACAATCGTCAACGGCTTAGCCATTGCCGAAACACCGAGTATAAACATCACGTTGAAAACATTGCTGCCCAATACGTTACCGAGAGCGAGCTGGGGATTGTTCTTCGACGCGGCAACGATGGCGGTAATCAACTCGGGCAGCGAAGTGCCCACAGCCACAATCGTAATCGCGATCACGGCCTCACTCATTCCCCACGCGCGGGCAAGGTTTTTCGCCGAGTCAAGAAACAGGTTTCCGCCGAAAATCAGACCCGCCAACGAAGCGATGGCAATCAGCCACAGCAACACAGGCGGCCGGCCGGCAAACTTGGTCTTCGTCTGCTCCTCGGCCTCCTCCATAGCCTCCTTCGGATTCTTTCCCTTGCCGATGACAACATAACACATATAGGCGACAAAAAGTACGAGCAGGAAAAACGCGTCAAGCCGGGAAAGCGTGTTCTCGCTGATACCCGGCACGAGGCTGTCGTTCGCCAGAAAAAGCAACAACAACGCCGCAAGGATTCCCACCGGAATGTCACGCCGCTGCGTTGAGCGCTCAATCGCGAATGGGCATATGGCCGCCGTGACACCCAATATCAACAAGATGTTGGCGATATTGCTGCCCACCACGTTACCCATCGCCACGTCGCCACTGCCACTCAAGGCCGACGACACGCCGACGAACAACTCTGGCGCACTCGTGCCCATACCGACAATCGTCAAACCGATCACGAAATTGGAAATCTTGGCACGCTGCGCAATCGCCACCGACGAGTCAACCAGGAAATCGGCGCTCACCAGCAGCAGCCCTAATCCGATGATAAGAAAAAGATAGTCCAAAACGATAAAAAGTTTTAATGAAAGGGCTGCCTTCGCTTCGGCAGCCCAAATGATTGAATATTATCTCTTACTGACGTCCGGTGACAGTCACATCGCGATAGGTGCGGCCAATCAGACCTTGCAGCACCTTGCCCGGACCGAGTTCCTCGGCCTCGGTCATGCCGTCGGCAACCATCGCGGCCATAATCTGACTCCAACGCACGGGAGCCGTGAGTTGCTTGACGAGGTTGGCCTTGATCTCCTCGGGGTCGGTGTGCGGCTTGGCATCCACGTTCTGATAAATCGGGCAGCGCGGCACGCTGAACTCGGCTTGCTCGATGGCCTCGGCCAACTCGGCGCGGGCGGGCTCCATCAGCGGCGAGTGGAACGCGCCTCCCACCTTCAGCGGCAGCGCGCGCTTCGCACCTGCTTCCTTAAACTTGACGCAAGCCTGCTCGATGGCGGCGATCTCACCCGAAATCACCACCTGGCCGGGGCTGTTGTAGTTCGCGGCGACACACACGCCTTCAATCGTGGCGCAAATCGCCTCCACCTGCTCGTCGGGCATACCGATGATGGCCGCCATCGTCGACGGAGCGGCCTCACATGCCTTCTGCATAGCCAAAGCGCGGGCCTCGACAAGGCGCAGACCCTGCTCGAACGACAACGCGCCCGCGGCTACAAGCGCGCTGAACTCGCCCAACGAATGACCGGCAACCATATCGGGGCAAAACTCTTCACCCATCGTCAGTGCCAGAACAACCGAGTGCAGAAACACTGCCGGTTGGGTCACCTTGGTTTGCTTCAGGTCGTCTTCCGTGCCGTTGAACATCAAGTCGGTAATGCGGAAACCGAGCACTTCGTTGGCTTTCTCGAAAAGTTCCTTAGCCTTGGGGTTGCTCTCGTAGAGGTCTTTACCCATACCCACGAACTGGGCGCCTTGTCCGGGGAACACAAATGCTTTCATGCGTAATTGTATTTTAGTGTAATAAATGAGTATTTAGGTTTGAACCGCAAAATTAATACTTTCGCGCCAATACGCCCCACCTTGAAAGGACAAAAAATGCTAAACCGGCACAAAATACCGTACCTTACTCCAACCTCCGGCAGTCATATGCCGCAAAGGAATCGCTTCCCATAAAAATAACGGCTCTATAACGAATCTATGGATAAGTCTGCGATAATGTTAGAGAATCTGTGCCTCCGGCGCGGCGTTGACGGTAGACTTACCCACACATAACGTTACAGAACCCAAATAAACTGGGCAATATTACGATTCTTATCCGGGTTAAGCCAAGATGAGATTCATAGTTGTGTGGTTTAAGAGTTTATATCAGATATGTGTATCTTTGTGATTTTCGCCACAAAGATACACTTTTGTTTAGTAATCACTTGGTTTTACCGAAAAAGTCGCACCTTCCTGACTTTGAAGCCGGGCATAAGGGAAACTGTTCCGGTGTGTTCCACCGAATAGTTTGTTCCGGATGCAATGGTGACGTCACCAGAAGTCCGATTGGAGTCTACAGAATTTCCTGCGGTCAGGCTCGATGCAATCACATGCTGATTGTTCTCGATTCGCTTGTTCTGCAACACCATCGGGGCGATGTTAGGCAACTTGTTATGTTGATAGATCATCACGGAACTGTTGGGGTCTACGGTTTATTATCTCGCGTTCAGAATCACGTTGACCACGGTGTTCACGTCTGCGATGTCGACGCGTCTGTCGCCGTTGACGTCTGCTTTCTCGTTTTCGGCTTTGCCCACAGCCGCGTCAATGGCCGCGCTCAGGTCGGAAACGTCAACCTTGCCGTCACCGGTGAAATCGGCTTGGTTGTTAATATATCTGAGATAAAATTGGTAATTTGGGCCAGTAAAAAGAATTTTTCCATTGGCATCTTCAAGATGGCTTAAACCGGATGTACAAAATCCATCTAACGGATATTTCCGCTCTTTTCCCGGACTCACCATATCGCCATAACGTCCGCTTATAAAGCCTACACCTTCCACTATCTTATATTCTGGAAATCGTTCACTTTGGTAACACTTACAAAATTCTTCACCAATTAAAACATCGCATTTACTGTTAAACTTATAAAAATCGTAAGGGGCGACATTGTTTTCAATTCCGTAAAAATCATAAACAACAATTTCACTACCGGTGTATGTCCATAAATCGGAAATGTTTTGGGATAGGCACAATTGCGCAAATTCATTCGATTCCGCTAATTTAAGACAAACTTTATGATTTTGCTCCCGTATCATCAGATAGGGTTCTGTTAGGTCGGAATAAAGCCAGTCACTCCAATTTACCTCACGGTCAGTCCATTGGTAACATTTTTTATAGTTTAACTCGTCTATAACAGTATCTCCACGGAACTCATTGTAATACAATCTGCAATCAACAATAGTATCAGGAAATGTTTTGCCTTGCTGAACTTCTTCAGCAGAAAAAGGTTTGATGTATTGGTCAAGAAACACCCATCGCACGCCCTCCCGCACGAGGGGCTGGTAACTTTCTGTCTGCGCCGCGAGGTGCGTTGCCGCCGCCAGCAGCAGTGTTAACAGTATGTATAGTCGTTTCATAGTTGTATGGTTTAAGAGTTAATATTGCTAAATGTGAATCTTTGTGACTTTCGCCACAAAGATTCACATTTTTGCTTAATAATCACTCGGTTTTACCGAAAAAGTAGCACCTTTTTCCACCTTGAAGCCGGGCATAAGGGAAACTGTTCCGGTGTGTTCCACCGAATAGTTTGTCCCGGCTGCAATGGTCACATCGCCAGAAGTCCGATTGGGGTCAACTGAATTTCCCGCGGTCAGGCTCGATGCAATCACATGCTGATTGTTCTCGATTCGTTTGTTCTGCAACACCATCGGAGCGATGTAGGGCAGTTTGTTGTGCCGGTAGATCATCACGGAACTGTTGGGGTTGATGGTTTATTATCTCGCGTTCAGAATCGCGTTGGCCACGGCGTTGATGTCAGCGATGTCGACGCGTCCGTCGCCGTTGATGTCGGCTTTCTTATTCTCAGTATTGCCGACGGTTGTATTTATCACTGAATTTAGGTCTGCAATATCAACTCTGCCATCACTTGTTATTTCGGAAATATCACGGAGTTTTTCAAGATACCACTGATA
>CACYCT010000180.1 GCA_902772965.1 uncultured Bacteroidales bacterium
TACCTGCCTTGAAAATACATCCTGCAAAATGACCAATAAAGCCACTATATGCATTTCTTATCCTGCAAAATGACCATTACGCCAAAATCAAACGTATGAAGAAACTCTTACTTCTTGCCGTGGCCGGTCTGCTGGCTGTCGGCGCGAGCGCGCAGAAGCCCTCGCCGTTCTACGAACTGCCGGCCGGTACGTTCTACGCCGGTTACGCAAAGCAGGCATACTCCCTGTCCAACACGATGCTTCATGTTCCGCCGTTTACGGACCTGACTTTTACCTACAACAACCCCGACGCCACGTCGTTCATCTGGAGTTATCCCGAACCGACGGAGGAGTACAACTTCCTCACCCCGCTCAAAACCTCGACCGAATCGTCGATTACGCTGAACTACTGGCCGAGCAGTTCCACCATGGACGCTCCCTACATCACCGCCACCAATGAAGAGGGCGACAGCCTCGGCCTGATTCCGCGCTATATGCGTGTGGGCGGATCGAGCACGGTCAACCCAATGACCGGCACCTACTTCGGCTTCGCCAACGTCAGTTCGAAAATGGGTGCGAGTCTGTATTACAGTTCAGGTTACTACATGACCAATAATGCCACCTCCGCCACTAACTGGCAGCGTATAGCCAACGTAGACAGCGCGAGCCTCCGCGGTTTCGGTGAGTTGTTCTACTCATCCGGCGCTCCGATGGCTCTGAAAGGCATCTCAACCCTTATCCGTCTCGGCTCCGCCAATGTGCTGCCCGACTGCAACATTCAGCTGAACATTTATGAGGCAACCTTGACCGCTACCGGCGCTTTGAGTTCCATCAACCGAATCGGCTATCAGTCGCTTGCTCCCGAGGAGATTGAAGTTGAAGATAACGGCACCCGTGCCTATCTGCTGTTTGACAAACTGCGTGACACCAACGGCAACCTTGTTGACGGCTTTACCGTGACCACGCCCATTCTGGCCACCATCGTGCTCTCCAATCCCGCCAGCACCTCTCAATTCGGTCTGTACTACCGCAACATTCCCAACAACATCGCCGGCCACGCATATGTGATTCTTAACGGCAGGGATTCCGATGGAAACGCCTTTACCGGTTCGATCCGCAATGGCAATTTGAATTGGACCAGCGGCACGTACACCCGCTCGTTGGGCATCAACATGCTCGGCTCGTTTGAATACCTCGTTGAGGCTGAGAGCAAATCGCGCGACGCGTTGGACAAGAAATTCCTCAGCACCGGAGGATCCGAAGTGATTAATATGCTCTCGAGCATTCCGTATGCCGACGAACTTGGCATTGAAACCAACTGGACCATCACCTCGGCCGACGGAACAGAACTGCCCGAGTGGATTTCGGTTGACGTGGAAGACGACTATGTAACTCCTGAAAGTGAGGTCGACGCTGTTTACCAGAATAAGTCGAAGGTGACCCTGACCGTTTCTCCGCTGCTGTTCGGCAAAGGTCCGAACCGCGCCAATATTGAGCCGCGCACCGCTTCGGTGAAGATTTCCTATCTCGGCGCCGAATACATCATCAACGTCACCCAAGAGTCTCCCAACACCGCCATCGACAACATCACCGTTGATCAGGCCGGCGAGGGCGTGACCTACGACATGCTTGGCCGCCGTGTGAACGCCGACGCCAAGGGTCTGCTGATCCGTGACGGCAAGAAAGTGCTTGTTAAATAAATAAGCCTTTGTCAGATTATAATTCCCTGTCTCCAACTGTGGAGGCGGGGAATTTTGTTGTCCTGTTACCGGTTTGGCCGAAGTGTTCCTATTGCGTGAGGTCGCGGAAGATGTCGAGTGCCGCGGTGATGTCTTCGGCAGAGATGATCCGGCCGATGTGATAGTGCCCGATGTCGCTCAGGAGGGTGAAACTGATTTCCCCGGCCGACGGGTTTTTCTTGTCGTGCGTCATGAGTTGGAGCAGACGTGGGTAGTGGTCGCAGGTGATGGGACAGGTTGGGTAATGGTCTCTGACATAGCGCGCGACGGCATAGAGCGTTTCTCCATTCAACCCCGCTGACATGCGCGAGAGCACGAGTTCGCCTACCAATCCCCAGGCTACCGCGATACCGTGCGCCACGGGTTGATTGCGTTCAAGCAGCAGGCTCTCAATGGCGTGGCCGATGGTATGGCCGAGGTTAAGGGCATGGCGGTCGGCTTGGTCATTCGGATCCAGGTTCACGAAGCGTTGCTTCACGGTCACAGAGTGGCGAATCATCTCGAGCGCGTCGGGCCGGGATGCGAATCCGCACGGTTCGGCGTTCAGCATCCGGTGGAGAGCATCGGGGGTGTCAAGCAAAGCGTGCTTGAGCATCTCGGCCAGTCCGGCGAGCAGTTCGGAGTGGGGTAGGGTGGAGAGGAATCGCGTGGAGATGACCACATGGTGTGCCGGCGCGAAAAGTCCGATTTCGTTTTTCAGTCCGGCGAAATTGAATCCTGTTTTTCCACCCACACTGGCATCGACCTGCGCGAGCAGAGTTGTGGGCAGGTTCAACAGCGGCATTCCGCGCTTGAAAGTTGCGGCGGCGAATCCGGCAAGGTCGGTGACAACACCTCCGCCGAGGGCGATGAGCAGCGTTTGCCGTGTGGCCCGCCAATCAACGAGGTGTTGATACAGGTTGATCAGGCTCTCGGCCGTTTTGTGTTCTTCTCCGGCGGCAAGGGTGATTGCGGGAATATGCCCAGCGCAAGCCAGCACGGGCAGGCACTCGCGGGCCGTGTTGGTATCGGCCACGATGATTGCCTGCCCGTGGCGGGTTGCGAGGATTTCGCTGAGGGCTTGGTTGGGGTTGTCGGTGAAGGTGAGTTGTTGAGAACTCATTCCGGCTTGGCGTTGAGCGCTTGCAGCAATTCGGGCAGAGCCGCGACGAAGGCCTCCATGTTCGGGTAAACGAGGTTTGCGCCGGCACGGTAGAGTTCGCGTTCGGCGATGGGTCCGGTGGTTATCCCGATGGTGAAGCAGCCGGCGGCGTGTCCGGCCTGTACGCCGAGCGGAGCGTTTTCAATCACGAGGCAGGCCGAGGGTTCCACTCCGGCTTTGCGGGCTCCGACGAGGTAGGGTTCGGGGTTGGGTTTTCCGTGACGCGTGTCGTGACCGGTTACGCGGTTGTCGCCGAACAGGTTCGGGAAGTCCTGGTCGATACGTTCAAGTATGGTTGGTTGCATGGAGCCTGTGACGAGCACGCGTTCGATACCTGCTTGTTTGAGCGCGTTGAGCATCTTTGTGGCGTGCGGCATCACGGGCGAGCCGCCGAGTTCCTGGAAATAGCGGTTTTTCACACCGTAGAGGGCGAGCGCCTCGTCGTCGGTGACTTGCTTTCCGGCACCTTCGCGGAATTTGCGTTTGATGATTTCCACACCTGTCATTCCCTCGCTCAGGTAGAACTCGTCGCGCGTGCAGCGGATGCCGTTTTTCTGCATCAGTTTGACCCATGCTCGGGTGTGGTTTTTCATTGAGTCGTAGAGGATTCCGTCGCAGTCAATGAGTGCGGTGGTGATGTTGATGGTTTTTTTGCCGGTGAATTTTAGGTATTCGGCAATGGCATTTTGAGGTGTCATTATAGGATAGGGGTTGTGGTTATTTTACGGTGATGTGGAAGCACCCTTGCCTGCGCTCGTAGATGGCGTAGCACCGTCCTTGTCGGCGGTGGTTGTAGACAATTTCGGCGAGGATGTTTTTCAGGTCTTCGAGCGAGACCATCCGGGTGGAGTCGAGGCAGTCGAATTTCACCCATGAGATGTCGAATGTGGTTCCGTAGCGGTGGCAGGACTGCTCGGTTGCTCCTCGGTTCCGGCGCATGAGGCGCTTGACGGAGTGGTCGGTGCGCAGCAGGCTTGTCACGCGGAGGCGGTAGTGCGCATTGCCTCGGGAGCGGATGGTGTCCTGGAAGTCGGAGGCGATGTCTTTGAGTAGTTGTGCGGCCCTGGGCACGAGGTAGGGCATCGACATGGTGAGCGTGTCGAGCATGTACTCATCGCAGGAGTAGATCAGTTGCATCGGCCGCTTGGTGTGCCACGCCGAGCGGAAGTCGGTGATGGGTTCGATGCCGTTTTTGATGGCGGCGGGCAGTTGCAAGTCGTTGGTGTCCCGGAAGATTTCTTTCAGCGGTCCGGGGACGATATAGGTTGGCAACCGCATCACGTCTTGTTCGGGGTCAAAGTTGACCGTTCCGGCCGTTGCGGCGCGCGGGTGTGCGGTGACGAGCGTGTCGGTGACGGATTGCCGGACTTCGCTGTCCGAGCAGCCGATCATGGCGCACAGCACGATTGCCACCGGCAGCGCGGCCGGCAGCAGTCTGAGGGTTTTCAGCGGGTTTCGTGTCACTTTCCGACGGTTTGAACGTAAAGCACGTGTTGGTCGGCGGGAAGTTTCATCGCTTTTTCGAGTTCGGGTGCCTCAAGCATGGCGCGCACCACCGTTTTGAGGCCGACAGAGGCGCAATAGAGGTAGATGGCGTGCGAGGCGGCTCCGGCGGTGTAGTTCTGGAACTCCGGGCGGGGTTGTTTTGTTGTGTCGACCACGAGAGCGATGTTGATGGGAGCGGTCTTGGCCCAGTCCTGACGTGCGCAGATGTCGCGGAAGTCGCCGGTGTTGACGGTTGTGAGCGTGTTCTGCTCGGCGTCATAGAGGGCGATGCGGTCGGCGGTGATGACGTAAAGGACAAGTTCCTGCCGGTTCATGGCCGTTGCGATGGCGCGTTTGCCGTCGTGGGTGATTCCCCACGCGGCCCAGAGCATGTTGCTCAGGTCTTGCATACTCACGCTGGAGTTGGGGTCGATGTTACGGATTGATGCGCGTTTCTGAACGGCGTCCATCAGCGGCATGCCGCCGGTTGTGGTGGGTGCGGGTAACTGTTGTGCGGAGCAGGAGAGTGCCATAGCGATAAGCAGGGTTACGAGGATATGTCTGATATTCATTCCGGGTGAATTATTTAGATAGTACGAGGTTCACTAATTGGTTAACGTCTTGGATGTCGGTTTTCTTGTCGTCGTTGATGTCGGCGCGTCCGTCGTATTTCGAGGCGGTGTCTTTTCCGAGCAGGATGTTGATGAGGATGTTGATGTCGTCGATGTCGACTTTCCCGTCGCCGTTAACGTCACCTTGGCTGAACTCGGCGGGGAATCTCATCGTGAATGATGATGAGCTTGACGCGCGCACTTCGGAGCCGTTGGAGTAGTAATACACGATCATGAAGTAGCGTTGTCCGTCGTA
>CACYCT010000181.1 GCA_902772965.1 uncultured Bacteroidales bacterium
TGCCCAGGCCCGCTACACGGCCCATATTGTCCCCAAGGCGGACGACACCGTGGCCATTGACAAGGCTGTGGAACGATTCGACGGCACTCCGCTGGAGGCCCGCGCGCTTGTCTTTTCCGGCACCACGCGCGAATCGCTCGGCGACATACTGGAGGCTATGAGGCGTTACAAAGATGCCGAAATGGCGGCGACCGCCGCTGAAGACACGTTTCAAACCGCCTATGCGCGCATGCGAATGGGTTGGCTGTATCACTCCAACTTTGCGACCCCTCAAGCGATTGATAAATACAAACTCGCGTTGTGGGGTTTCCGGCAAACGGGCGACTTGCCGCGTCAGTTGTCTATGCTTTCGATGATTGGCGGTTTGTATCGCGGTATTGATGTTGATTCGTGCCATGCATATTTCTCCCTGGCTGATGATCTTTCGTTGCGGATGGGCGACAGTGTGTCGCATTACAACATTGTCATGCGCCGCGCCGAGCTTCATTATGTGACCGACAGCATTTCGCAAGCGGTTGGCGAGGCGGAAGATGTGTTGGCGCATATCGGGTCGGGACAGTTGCGGTATACCGCCATGGCTGTGGCCTGCTGCGGATATATCAAGCAGGGTCGTCGCGAGGTTTCCCGCGCGTTGCTGGACAGCCTTCGCCCTGTAAGTGATGAGGATTCGATGTGGTGGTACAGGGCTCATGCCGAGTATCGTCAGGCTTTCGAGGGCGGCAGGGACTATGCCTGTTATGGTGACAAGGCCGCTCTGATAGCCGATACGATAGTAAACCGGAAATTTGCTGTGGCGCTTATGGCCGCCGAGCGGGGTGCGGTGGAGAATCAGTTGCAAACTGAGTCGTCGCGCCGGAAGACCTGGCTGCTGTTGGTGGGTCTTGCAGTGGCGTTGGTACTGATGACCGGGGGATATTGGTTTTGGCGCATCTCGCGCAGGAATCGCGCCCATGAGGAAGAAATCGCGCGCTTGTCGGGTGAGTTGGAGAGTTCCAATCGTGCCATGGAGTTGTCTCAAGAGCAGTTTGACGCGCAGATTCAGTCGATGTTGTCGACGCTGAGTGAGAAAATCGAGCAGTTGGATCATGCGAGCGAGTTGCTGAAAACAGGGAAAGAGAAAATCGCCCGTCTTCAAGCCGACAAGCGGGGTTTAAGCACGAACATCAACTCTGCGGTGGAGATGTTGAACATGGCGCTTAACTCGCTGAAGGGCTTGTTCGAGAAGAAATTGCCGAGAGAGAATCAGGCGATTGCCACGTTGTTTGAAGACGATAGGGTGTTCTCGTTGCTTGTCAACTATGTGGAACAAAACCGTATTCCGTTGCCTGCCAGCAGGCAAGAACTTGAATCGAAGCTCACCGCTCAGGAAGTGCGGGTGGTGTATCTCCACAAGTGCGGATTCAGCAACTATGTGATTGCGGCATATTTGGGTTACAGCAATGAGCACAGTGTGCCGCAGAAGAAGAAAGAGATCGTGCGGAAACTTTTCGGCAAAGGAGCCTCGATAGATTTGTTGAAATAGCGGTGTGGATTGTGCCCTGTGTGGTGCCCAATGGCATAAAAAGGGTTAACAGTCAGCGCGATTTTTGGTGGGTTGGGGGGGAATGGTTATCTTTGCAGGTTGAAATGATTGCACGGTATGTTTAGGGTCAAGAAACTATACATATTCATGCTCAAGACGTTTCTGCCGCAGTTTCTGATGACGTTCCTGATATGTCTGTTCATCGTGATGATGCAGTTTTTGTGGGGGCACATCGATGACTTGGTCGGCAAGGGATTGGGCATTGACGTGGTTGCGGAGTTGTTCTTCTACGCCGCGCTGTCGCTGGTGCCGTTGTCGCTGCCGTTGGCGATACTGCTGGCGTCGATCATGACGTTCGGCAACCTCGGTGAGCATGTCGAACTCACGGCGATGAAGTCGAGCGGAATCTCGCTGATGCGTGTGATGGCTCCGCTGATTGTTCTGGTGTCGCTGATTTCGGCGGGTTCGTTCTATTTCCAGAACAACGTCTTGCCGATGGCTCAGGTGAAGATGTGGACCCTTCTGTACTCTTTCCGCCAGAAGTCGCCCACGTTAGATATTCCCGAGGGGGCTGTTTACACGCAGATTCCGGGTTATAACCTGTATGTGCTTCACAAGGATGAGCGGAACAATATGTTGTACAATCTGCTGATTTATGATGTGGGGAGCGACATGTCGAGCCCTCGCATTGTGGCTGCCGATTCGGGAAGGTTGGATTTCACACCCGACCAGAAGCATTTGGTGCTGAACCTGTATCGCGGTAATTGGTATGAGCAGATGCCGTCGGGCGGAACGCAGTCGATGGGCGATGATCTGTACCGCCGGGAGTCGTTCCGTGAAAAGGAAATCATGATTCCGTATGACAACAATTTCACCCGCATGGATGACAACGAGATGCGTCAGCAGTTTGTGGGCAAGAACATCAGTGAGTTGAGTCATACGATAGATTCGGTTCAGTTGCGTCTGGATTCCGCCACGCGTGAGGTGGCGCGGGATATGCGTTCCACTCCGATAGTGGGTGTTCCGACGCGTCATGTAGTTGTTCGCGACGGCAAGCAGAGTTTCGAGTTGGTTGAGCCAGTTCATCCCGCCGAGCCGGTGCGGATAGACTCGATGTTGGGTTCGCTCACGCCGATTGAGCGTCAGATGCTCGTAGACCAGGCGCTTTCGAAGGTGACCAACCTCAAGCAGGACTATATGTTCAAGGGTTATGCGGTGAATGACGACAGTTTCGTGATTCGCCGGCATATGATTGAGTGGCAAAAGAAATACACGCTCTCGCTTGCGTGTCTGATATTCTTCTTTATCGGCGCTCCGCTCGGGGCGATTGTCCGCAAGGGCGGTTTGGGAACGCCGATTGTGCTCTCGGTGGCGTTGTTTGTGGTGTATTACATTTTCGACAACACGGGGTATAAGATGGCGCGCGACGGTCACTGGCCGGTGTGGCAGGGTATGTGGCTCAGTTCGGCGGTGCTGCTGCCGTTGGGTGTTTTCCTGACCAAAAAGGCGGTGAATGATTCGGCGGTGTTCAATCCCGACGCGTGGATGAATGCCTTGCGGCGGATTACGGGCCTCCACCAGGTGCGCAACCTGCAGATCAAGGAGGTGATTATCACTGAAGTTGACACCGATGCCGCCACCGCTGCGCTTGAACAACTGCGGCAACACGCCGAGCAACTCTCGACCCGCTACAAGTCGCGTCAAGGTTTTCTCGACTATTGGCGCCGTGGCTACGACCGCAAGGCGATTGCCGAACTCTCGGCCGAGGTGGAGTCGGTGGTGGATATGCTCAGTAACACCCGGAATCAGATGGTGCTCAACAAGGCGATGGACTTCCCGATTGTGCGTAACCTGATCGCATACCAACCCTGCCGCCACGCCGGGCTCGGAACGGCCCTGGCCTGCCTGGTTCCGCTGAGTGTGCCGGCTTACCTGGTAGGAGCCCGTTATCAGGCCACGCTGCGGCGTGAACTGCGCCAAACCGCCACCGTGTGTTCCCAACTATGTGCCATCCTGCGTGGAGAATACACCCGGGAAATGGAATATAACGTGTCATGACCGAAATGCGTACCAAGCCTCATTATCACGTTGTGGCTGCCGTTGTGGTTGCGTGCGGGCGTTGTTTGTGTGTCCGCAAGGGTACCACCCGCTATGCGTACACGACAGGCCGCTGGGAGTTCCCCGGCGGAAAAATCGAACGAGGGGAGACCGCCCGCCAGGCCCTCGCTCGGGAACTGATGGAAGAGATGTCGCTTCACGTCAGTGTGGGTGAACATCTTACAACGGTAACCCATCATTATCCCGATTTCTCCATCACCCTCGAAGCGTACGCATGCATGCCCCTTGACGCGGATTTCGCGCTTACGGAGCACACCGAATCGCGTTGGGTGGAGCCGGAGCGTCTGATGGAACTTGAGTGGTGTGCCGCCGATGTGGAAATCGCCCGTGAAGCGCAAAAGAGGCTCGAAAGTGATTGTCAGATAAAAAAATAATTGTAATTTTGCAGCCGATTACCGCACGAATGCATAAGCCACCTCTATGGATCCCATTATCAAAAAACGCCTTCAAGCCGACAGCAACGGCCTGCTTACATACGAATACATCGCCAATCATATCGGCACCATCGATGAGATAATGCCCGAGTTGATCGAGAATATTATCACGGTTGACCACAACGGCCAGTTCGTTGTCAGCACCGCCCGATATCTCAACGCGATTGATGCCGTGAAGTATTCCGGATGTATCGACACGCTTATCAAAGCCGCGATTGTGAAAGACCGTGAGCACGTTTACCTGCCCACCCTTGCGGCCTCGATTTGGGGTAACGATTTCCGCGACCGCGCCGAAGAACTGTCCGCTCGTGACGAAAACTTCCGCCGTATTTATAAGCGGTTGTATCCCAATAGTTTGTAAAAATTTAAAGAGATTAATGAGAATAAGGTATTAAGGTCGGTAACGGCCTTAATTTTTTTATTTTTCGGGTGTGGCGAAGATTCCGATTTCTGTGATGTCGGAGATTAGGGTGTCGAGGCGATGCCAGACATTGATTTGCCGGAGTTTGCGCGGATTGACGCTGTGTGTGATGTTGATTCTGTGTTGGTAGAGGTTTCCGAATCCTGTTCCGAGTTGGTTTCCGTGGCTGTCGGTGATGGGGATATCGATTTGCAGGCGTTGCACGCGATGTGTGCTGTCGATAAGGTCGATGGTGATCGGAAGTGTGGTGTAGGCAAACCGATTGTATCGTCGGATGGCGATGTCAAGTTTGTAGGATTTCGCCGAGTCGGGCATTTGCGGATGGAAGTGGAGCGGGGTCTGCTTGGGCCATCCGTGGCTGATCTGTATGAAATCGGTATGCGTAGCCTGTTCGGGCGGGGTGCAGCCCGAGCAGGCTATCATAGCGATAAGGAGTGTTATTGCGAGCAGGCGTTTAATTGCCTTGTTCGGAATGGTCATTTCTGTTTTGGCCTCGCCGGTTTTCTTGTTGTGATCGTATACGGCTTTTCTGCTGGTCACGTCGCCGTTGCTGGTCATTGCGCCGTGGCCGGTGCTGAACGTTTTCGGGGTTAGGCACAACGGGGTTGTCACGTCGTTGGTAGGGTTCGGGACGGTCGTTTCGTCGGCTCGGTTTCTGGTCTTCGGGTCTTGGCTGGCGTCGCTGACGGTCACGCGGCTGATGCCGGGGCGGCTCGTTGGCCGGTTGCCGTTGTTCGACATCTCCGGTTGTCGGCTCGGTGCCGTTCTGTGGTTGCTCGGTCCGGTCGCCGTTGCGGCGTTTCTTCTTTTTCTTTCGGTCGAAACGCGTGATTGCGTCTTGTCCGAGTATGTCGCCGAAAGCGGAGACTTCCTTCTGTCGTTCGTTCGCGTCGGGGTCGAGTTGATCGGGACGCACGCCGTTCCGGTTGAGCGCCATCACCTCAAAGGCTCGTTCGCGGGAGATGGTGACGGTGTTTTCCGGTCCTTGTCGGCTGGTGGAGTAGGTGACCAATCCGGAGAGAATGTCGGCTTTGAAGAAATAGAATTCGGCGTCTTTGGTTTCCAGAACGGCATCTCGTGGCGGCATTTTTCGTCCGGCCTCGACGTAGGAGTCTACCTCGAAGTTGATGCAGCATTTGAGTTTGGCGCATTGTCCGGCGAGTTTCTGCGGGTTGAGCGAGATGTCCTGGTGACGTGCGGCTCCGGTGGCTACGGACACGAAGTTTGTCATCCAGGATGCGCAGCAGAGCGCGCGTCCGCAGGGTCCGATTCCGCCGATTCGTCCGGCTTCCTGGCGTGCGCCGATCTGTTTCATCTCGATTCGGATTTTGAACGTGTCGGCGAGCACCTTGATGAGTTGCCTGAAGTCGACGCGCTCGTCGGCGATGTAGTAGAAGATGGCTTTGGCTCCGTCGCCTTGGTATTCCACGTCGCCGATTTTCATTTTCAGCCCGAGGTCGGCGGCGATTTGGCGCGAGCGGATCATGGTGTCCACTTCGCGTGCCTTGGCTTGCTCGAAACGTTCCAGGTCGGCGGGTTTCGCTTTGCGGAAGATGCGCAGCAGTTCGGTTCCGGGCCGGAGGTTGGCTCGTTGGATTTGCTTTTTCACCAACGGTCCTGTCATGGCCACTTCACCGATGTCGTGCCCGGGATTGGCCTCTACGGCCACGAGGTCGCCTTGCCGTAGGCTGAGGTGGGTTGTGTTGCGATAGAAGCCTCGACGGGTGTTTTTGAAGTGTACTTCGACAATGTCCCCGTCGTCGGGCGTGTAGGGGATGTCGGCGAGCCAGTTGTAACTGTGCAGGTTACAGCGTGGTCGGCAACCGCCAGAGCAACACGCCTCGCCGCAGTTGTCGGCGTCGGTGTTGACGGGTATGGGGTTGATGTTCTCGTCCATCGTGATGTGCGTTTTCGTTTACTTGGCGTAACTTACGGCGCGTGTCTCACGAATGACGGTGATACGCACTTGACCGGGGTACGTGAGTTCGTCTTGTATTTTCTGTGCGATTTCGGTGCTGAGGCGTTCGGTTTCCGCGTCGGAGATTTTGTCCGCTCCGACGATGACGCGCAGTTCCCGTCCGGCTTGGATGGCGTAGGTTTTCACCACGCCCGGGTAAGACAGGGCAAGTTTCTCAAGGTCGTTCAGTCGCTTGATGTAAGCCTCAACGACTTCTCGTCTGGCGCCGGGTCTTGCTCCGGAGATGGCGTCGCACACTTGCACGATGGGAGCGTAGAGGCTGGTCGCTTCCTCCTCTTCGTGGTGCGCTCCGATGGCGTTGCAGATGTCGGCTTTCTCTTTGAATTTCTCGGCGAGTTTCTTTCCGAGTTGTGCGTGCGGCAGTTCGGGTTCGTCGTCGGGCACTTTTCCGATGTCGTGTAGCAGTCCGGCGCGGCGCGCTTTCTTGGGATTCAGTCCGAGTTCGCTGGCCATGATGGCGCAGAGGTTTGCGGTTTCGCGGGAGTGCTGGAGCAGGTTCTGTCCGTAACTGGAGCGGTATTTCATTTTGCCGATCAGGCGTATCAGTTCGGGGTGCAGTCCGTGTATTCCGAGGTCGATGGCGGTTCGCTTGCCCGTTTCGATGATTTCCTCTTCCACTTGTCGGCGCACTTTTGCGACGACCTCTTCGATTCGTGCGGGGTGTATGCGTCCGTCGGCGACGAGTTGGTGCAGCGCGAGGCGTGCGATTTCGCGGCGCACGGGGTCGAATCCCGAGAGGACGATGGCCTCGGGTGTGTCGTCGACGATGATTTCCACGCCGGTTGCTGCTTCGAGGGCGCGGATGTTCCGGCCTTCGCGTCCGATGATTCGGCCTTTGATTTCATCGTTCTCAATGTGGAAGACAGTGACGGCGTTTTCGATGGCTGTTTCGGTGGCGACGCGTTGGATGGAGGCCACGATGATTCGCTTTGCCTCACGGTTTGCGGTGAGTTTGGCGTCGTCCATGATGTCGTTGATATAGCTTGCGGCGGCTGTCTTGGCCTCGTCTTTAAGGCTTTCGATGAGTTTTTCGCGCGCCTGCTCGGCTGTGAGGCCTGAAACGTGCTCGAGGGTGTCGCGGACAGAGGCTTCCATTCGGTCCACTTCCTTGCGGCGCTCGTCGAGTTGGTCGGATTGTCGGGAAAGGTTGTTTTTTAATGTGTCGAGTTCATTGCGGCGACGTTGCATTTCTCCCTGTTGCTGGCTGAGTTGCATTTCGCGCTGTTTGAGTTTGGCTTCGGCGGATTGGACTTTCGACAGTCGTGCGTTGGCTTGTTTTTCGGCTTCGGAGGTGATTTGCATGCCTTCTTCTTTGCCTTTGATGACTTCGTTGTTCCGGAGCACTTCTGCTTCGAGGCGTGCTTTTTCAAGCATTTCGTTAGCGGCCGATTTGGCGTTGCGTTTCGAGATGTTCAGTGCGATTACAACGCCTATTGCGGCGCCGATCAGAATTGCCAAGATGACATAGAGTATGGTACTTGCCATAGTATATTGTGGTTTATTAAAAAATGAGGCACTTGTTGCTCGGTGCGCTGAAAGGCTGCTTGCGTGCGGGTTGCAAGCGCGATGCGTCGCGAGGAGGTTACGTCATCGCATGTCCCTTCGTTGCGGGGCAAGAAGTGCGGGAAAAGGTTTATGTGTTTGAGTAGGGAGTCGTATTTCGACTTCCGTTGGCCGATGGGTCTCGCCGTTGTTGGCGAGGCTGCAAGATTGTCGCTACAATCTGTCGGCGCGTTTGTTTACAGAGGCTTATCGCGCGCGATGGCGTAAGCGTATATTATTTTTGAATCACGAGTTGGTCGATTTGTTTCTCAAACTCCGTGAGATAGTTGTAGACACGCTGATTGTCCTGGAACACTTCGAGGTACTTTTTCGCGAACTGGAAGGCCACACGCGCGAGGAGTTCATGGGGTGTAACCGTGTCGGCCAGGCGTACTGACCATGTTTGCCACAGTTTGTTCACCATTCGCTCCACTTCGCGGTAGTGTGCCTCTTGTCCGGCGGGGATAATGAGGGGAATTGGATCCACGTCGGCGAGTGTGAGCGTTATGTGTTGTTTCCTTTCGTTGTCCATATTATGTGGCATGGCACTCGTTTCGGCGTTGTGTGTTTGGCGTGGGCGAGGTGCTATGCGTTGAGTTGTTGTATGCAGCGGTCGATGTCCCGCACGATTTGGTTGATTTCGGCTTTGTGTTGTTCTGCTTGTTTCGCGTCTGTGACGATGTTTCTGGCCATGCGCAGGTATTGGTTTTGCGCGCGCAGTTGTTCAAGCTGGGCTTTCAGCTGCTCGATGGTTGAGCTTTGGTCGCTGGCACGCTGTTCTAACGCGGCATGCTCAGCCAGCAACGCCTCGTGTTTTTCCATTAGGACAGCGGTTTTATGGACCAAACGGGCCAACGTTTCTTGCAATACGGAAGCCATAATCAGCCAAATTTTGTACAAAATTACTGTTTTTTTCCCGAACCGCTTGTGTTGAATGCGTGTTTTTTAAGGAAAGTTAGCGTTTTTTATTATTGTATCCGTAATTTGCTATCCGTTATCTGTCTTGTAAATCATGGATTCTATTTTTTTGTTACCGCATATTTGTTGTTAGTGCGACAACCCGAGGGCTGCCGCACTACTTTGTCGTAAAACGTGGTTTGAAAAAACGTGACAAAAGAACCGTCCCCTTGTCACGTTTTTCAGGCTTGTTGTGAGATATGTTGCAAGAGCGGTTTGAGTCGGGGTTGGTTGTGGAGTGGTGTGAGGTCGTATGGTAGGGGATGGGTGAGTGTTCCGTTGTCGAGCAGGTTGATGATAAGCCGCAGGGCGGTGTAGCGGTGCAGGTCGTTATCGCTGTCGAGCAGGGGTTGTATCAGTCGCTGGGCATAGGGCAGGTGGCGGAGCAGGCGGTGGCAAAGGATGTCGGCTTCTTCGTGTGTGATCACGTCGTGTGCCCATTGGCCGGCGGTGTGGGCGTCGATGTCCTGTTTTGGCATGAGCATGGTGGCGAGCAGGCGGCACTCGCGGTGGTTCCGGTCGTTCCAGAGTGCCTGGGCGACTTGCGGGTTGTGGGGCAGTTCGGCGGCGAGGGTGATGAGTTCGGATAGAGGTGTGCCCATAATATAGGTGTGGGGGTCGCCGGCTTGTTTAAGCGCGTCGGCCACCACACCGTTCCGGCGCGCGAAGAGTGCGCGCCGAATCTGTGTGAGTTGTTCTGTCATTTGGTCAGGGGGCTATAGTCGCGGCTGTAGCGAAGCATTTGTTCGATATAGTTCTCGTCGTAAGAGATTTTCACGTCGGTGATGTTTCCTTTGTTGTCTTTGACGGCGGTGTAGCGGGGGTTGACAAAGCCTTTGTAGGGGGTGATGTTCAGTCCCTGGTAACGTTTGAGGATTTCCTGGTGGATGACGGGGTCTACTTTGACGCCGTAGTTTTCCACGAGTTGGCGTCCGGCTTCATAGTCGCCTTCGGATTTGATGCGTTGCACTTCGGCGAGGAGTTGTCCGAAGAGGTTGCGCAGTTTGGCGTAGTCGTTGATTTTGACGTAGGTTTTTCCGTTGCGTTTGACGATTTCGATGACGTTGTCGTCTTTACCTTTTTCGAGTGCCCACTGGCTGACGAACTTGCGGTTGCGCATGTGTGACTCTTCGATGTCCTTGCCGGGTTCGATACGGGTGAGTTGCGTGAGGAGACCGTTCATGATGTACTTGTAGTACTCTGCCTTGTAGGTTTCTCCGTCGGGGAAGATGCCGAGTTCGACGAGTTTCGGGTCGGCGAGGTAGTAGAGAGCGAACAGGTCGGCGCGTCCTTCCTCGAGTGTGGCACCGTAGGCTTTGAGGGCGTCTTGGTCAACGCCGGGGAGGAGTTGTCCGGAGGCGTGTCCGAGGCATTCGTGGAGGTCGGTGTGCAGTTTGTCGGCGAGGGTGAGGTAGCGTTTCATGAGTTGCACTTCGGTGTCGGAGTATGCGAACTCTTCGTTGAATCCGGTTCCTTTCGCGGCCTCGTTGTATGCGTCGGTGATGTTTTCGAGTGTGACGGATTTGGAGCCGTGTGCTGCGCGGATCCAGTTGCTGTTGGGCAGGTTGATTCCGATGGGTGTGGCGGGATAGGCGTCGCCGGCGAGGATGGCGGTTGTGATGACTTTGGCGCTGACGCCGGTCACGTTCGGTTTTTTGAATCTCGGGTCAACGGGGGAGTTGTTCTCGAACCATTGGGCGTTTTGGGAAATGAGTTGTGTGCGGTGGCTGGCGTCGTTGTTGCGGAAGTTGACCATGCCTTCCCAAGAGCCGGTCATTCCGAGGGGGTCGCCGTAGGATTCGATAAATCCGTTGATGAAGTCGATGTCGGATTTGGTTTCTTTTGCCCAGGCGATGGAATACTCGTCAAAGGTTTTGAGCGAGCCTGTGGTGTAGAATTCGATGAGTTTGTTGATGTAGTCGCGTTGTCCTTCGTTTTCGGCCACGCCTGAGGCGAGTTTGAGCCAGTAGACGATTTTGGTGATGGCTTTGCTGTACAGTCCGCCCACTTTGTAGGGTTTCTCCACGACTTTTCCTTTTTCTTTGACCACTTTGGTGTTCAGTCCGTACATGACGGGTTGGGGGTCGTTGGGGTCTTTAAGGGCGTTGAAGTAGTCTTCGACCTCTTTCTGTGTCACGCCTTCGTAAAGGTTGTTGGCTGAGGTGAGGATAAGGTCTTGTCCGTCGGCCTGGTTGACGCGCTTGGCCATGAAGGTAGGGTCAAAGATCACGCGGTCGATCACTTTGATGAAGTCGTCAACCGACTGTCCTTTTTCCAGCGGGAGGCGTTTCTTCACTTGACGGGCTTGGGCGTTGAAGAAGTCTTGTGTGAACTCGGGTTTGAACTTGTCCATCGAGTAGTGGTGGTGTATTCCGTTGGCGAACCACACTTGTTTGAGGTATTTCTCAAGGCCGATGAAGTTCGGGTCGTTCCGGTTTCCGTTGTATCCGGAGTAGATGGCCTCGAGTGTCTGCCGCACTTGGAGGTTGTACCGGCAGTTCTGGTCGGTGAGGATGTCGCGTCCTTGCAGGGCGGCTTCGGTTAGGTAGTAGATGAGTTGTTTCTGTTTGAGCGAGAGTTGTTCGAATCCGGGCACTCGGTAGCGGAGCACCTCGATGTCGGCGAACCGGTCAACGTTGTAGTTGAAGTCGCTTTTTTGAGCCATGGCGTTGTTGGATAATGCGGCCACGGTGATTGCGGCCAGTAGTAGACGTTTCATTATGGTTTGGGTTTATGTTGATTATTCGACGTATAGTACAAGTCCTTTGAGGTATTCGCCTTCTGGGTGGTAGATGTTGATGGGGTGGTCGGCGGGTTGTGTGAGTTGGTGCAGAATCCTGACTCGTCTGCGTGCTTGTGCCGCGGCGGAGAAGACCGCGAGTCGGAATTGCTCTTTGTCGACGGCCTGTGAGCACGAGAAGGTGAACAGTATTCCTCCGTGGGCGATTTTCTCGAATGCGCGGGCGTTGAGTTTCCGGTATCCGACGAGTGCGTTGCGCAGTGCGGTTTTGTGTTTGGCGAAGGCCGGCGGGTCGAGGATGATCAGGTCGTAGTCCTCCGGCTGTATCTGTTCGAGGAACTTGAAGGCGTCTTCGGCGAATGCTTGGTGGCGGTCGGTGTCGGGGAAGTTGAGTTCGACGTTGTCGTTGGTGAGCGTGACTGCTTTCTCACTGCTGTCGACGGAGTGGACGAGTCGCGCGTTTCCCCTCAGGGCGTACACGGAGAATCCGCCGGTGTAGCAGAACATGTTGAGCACGCGCCTGCCCGGTGCGTAGTGTTCGAGCAGGGTTCGGTTGTCGCGTTGGTCGACGAAGAAGCCTGTCTTTTGTCCCCTTAGCCAGTCGACGCGGAACCGGAGTCCGTTCTCGGTGGCGATATCGGTGTCGTATTTTCCTATAATGTAGTCGTTTACGGGGTCGAGGTGCGCTTTATAGGGCAGTGTGGTCTCGGATTTGTAGTAGACGTTTCTCACGATTCCGTCGGGCAGGTTGGTGAGTGCCTGGGCGATGATGTCTCTGGCGAAGTGCATTCCGGGCGAGTGGGCCTGCACGACGGCGGTGTGTCCGTAGATGTCCACCACCAGTCCGGGCAGGAAGTCGCCCTCTCCGTGAACGAGTCGGAAGGTGTTGTTGTCGTCCCGCTGCAATCCGAGTGCTTGGCGCATGCGATAGGCTTCGGTCAGCCGTAAGGCGTAGAAGTGCTCGTCGACGGGTGTGTCGTCGAAGGTGAGCATTCTCACGGCGATGCTTCCGATCTGATAGTGTCCGTAGCCGATGAGGTCGTGTTCGGAAGTCTGTACGGCCACGATGTCGCCTTCGTCGATGTGCGTGCAGTCGGAGGCGATTGCTCCGGAGAACACCCAGGGATGGAAGCGCTGCAGGGATGCCTCTTTGCCGCGTTTGAGGGTTATCAGGGGATAGTCCATACGTTGGATTATTTGATCAGGAAGCGGTAAAAGTCGTTCAGGTTGGCGTAGAGCATGAGCATGACAAGCAGTGCAAGTCCGATGTTGAGGGAAATGGTCATGAAGCGTTCGCCGGGTTTCCAGCCGGTAATCATCTCGATGAGCAGGAAGAGGACGTATCCGCCGTCGAGAATGGGAATGGGCAGGATGTTCATCACGGCGAGAATGACTGAGAGGAATGCTGTGATGCTCCAGAAGTCGAGCCAGTTCCACTTGTCGGGGAAGATGCTTCCGATGGCTCCGAATCCGCCGAGCGACTTGGCGCCTTCGGGTGTGGCAACGAGTTTGAGTGAGTTGACGTAACTTGTCATCTTGTCCCATCCCATCTCAATTCCTCGCGGAATGGACTGGAAGATGTTGTATTTCTTTACGTTGACTTTAAATACTTTGGTGGGGTCGGTGAGTTGGATACCGAGTTTCCCGTTCTCGTCCACTTCGGCTTGGGTGAAGTGGTGTGTGTTTCCGCGGAGGTAGTGCAGCCGGACGGTTTGGCTTTTGTGCTTATCGAGGGCTGCGACGAGTTGCGTGTATCCGGGTGTGGTGTCGTTACCGACGGCGAGGATTCGGTCGCCCTGTTTCAGACCTGCTTTCTCGGCGCCCATGCGGGGTTGCATTTGGGCGATTACCACGGGCATACGGTAGTTCATGAACGGTACTCCTGCTTCGGCGTCTTTGTTTGCCTGGAAGACGAAGTCCGTGGGAAGGTTGATTGTGACGGTGTCGCGGTGGTTGCGCAGTACGGTCACGGTTTTGGCCATCAAGACGGCTTGAAGAGTCTCCGAGTTGAGGTATGTGAGCGGTTTTCCGTCGGCTGTGAGGGGTATGTCGCCGTCGATGAAGCCAACTTTATGCGCGCTTTGGCAGAACTCCATACCTTCGGTGGCGTCGGTGAAGTTGATGGTCATCTCGCCGTAGGTGAACACGATTCCGGCGTAGATGACAATGGCCAGCAGGAAGTTGAACAGCACGCCGCCGATCATCACCAGCAGTCGTTGCCAAGATGGCCGGGAGCGGAATTCCCACGGCTGTGCCTGCTCGGAGAGGTCTTCGGCTTTGGTGGTTTCGTCAATCATACCCGCGATGGAGCAGTAACCGCCGAGCGGAACCCAACCGATTCCGTAGACAGTGTCGCGCCAGGACGATTTCTCGCCGCAAGCGTTCTGCTCTTCTTTCTCGGTGTCGGCGTCGGGATTGGGTTTGCACACTCTGAGATGGCCTGTTTTTGGGTGCCATCGGAAGAGGGAGAATTTGGGATTGAAAAACATATAGAACTTTTCTACCCGTATGGAAAACAGGCGTGCAAACGAGTAGTGTCCGAGTTCGTGTACAATAACAAGTAGACTGAGTGCCAGAATCAATTCAAGGGTTTTCACCCAGAAACTTGCTGAGCCGAACATTTCGGCAAGGTTTTGGAAGAAACTCATTATATATGTGATGAAAATGTATTATTCGGGGTTTAGGTTGTCGATGAATTGTTGCGCAATGCGGCGTGCCTCGGCATTGGAGTTGACGTAGTTGTCGAGTGTGGGTTGTTTGGAGAATGACGCGTGTTCGAGTGTGTACTCAATGGCACGGTGGATGTCGGTGAATCGAATCCGGTCGTTCAGGAAGGCGGCGACGGCCACCTCGTTGGCCGCATTGATGACACACGGCGCGTTTCCGCCTGTTTCGGCTGCCCGGTAAGCGGTGTCGAGCAGGGGAAATCGCTCGAAGTCTGGTGCTTCGAAGGTGAGGTTGGCGTAATCGGCGAGTGTCATTTTTCCCCGGTCGGTGTACAGGCGTCGGTCGGGCAGTCCGAGGGCGTACCGTATGGGCAGGTGCATGTCGGGCAGTCCGAGTTGTGCTTTGACCGAGCCGTCGCGGAACTGCACCATCGAGTGGACAATGCTTTGTGGGTGTACCACGATTTCAATCCGTTCGGGCGCGATGTCGTAGAGCCACTGTGCCTCAATCATTTCGAATCCTTTGTTCATCATCGTCGCGCTGTCGATGGTGATTTTCGCCCCCATATCCCAATTTGGATGCCGCAGGGCGTCGGCGGCTTTCATGTGGGGCAGTTGCCCGGCGGGTGTGTTGCGGAAAGGTCCGCCTGAGGCGGTGAGGATAAGTTTGTCGATATCGTCGTGTCGCTCTCCGACGAGGCATTGATAAAACGCTCCATGCTCGCTGTCGACGGGATAGATTCTCGAGCGTGACTTCTGGAGCATCTGCATGATCATCTCACCTGCCACGACGAGAGTCTCCTTGTTGGCCAGTGCGATGTCTTTTCCGGCATGTATTGCCGCGATGGTGGGAGCGAGTCCGCTGTAACCGACCATGGCGGTGACCACGGTGTCGATTACGGAGTCGGTCATTCTGTCGGAAATCGCCTTGTCGCCTGTCTCAACGATGATTCCGAGCGGTTGGAGCGCCTCTCGGACCGACGTGTAAAGACTTTCGTCGGCGATGATTACAACCCGCGGCTTGAAGCGCCGCGCTTGTTCAATAAGCAAGTCCGCACTGCGCCGCGCCACGAGCATGTAGGCGCGGAACAGGTTGGGATACTCCGCTATGATGTCGAGCGTTTGCCGGCCGATGGAGCCGGTACTGCCCAAGATGGCTATGTTGATTTGCGCATTCATACTATAAATCAGGCAAAATTACAAAATTCTCCCGAACCGCATCTTGGTTTTATAAGATGTGAACTACTTTTAACGCAATTTTTGCACTTGGCGGTTTTTTGATTTCCTGATTTCTCCGGGTGACATTTGAGTTTCCGAGCGTTCTGTTGACTGAGTGCCCGAATAGTGAATGGTTTTCTGCTGCTATATCGGAAAAATGTTGTACATTTGTCGGTTGAAGGCAAGGCTGATGTCGGAAATGATATAAAGTTTTGCTTTAAGTTTAATTGATAAATAGAAGATTATGAGATATAAAGGTATGAATACCGTAATGGCTCTGATTCTGTGTCTGCTGTCCGTAACGGCAACGGCGCAGGTGAGCCATGTCACCATCGCCGGGCACGCGTTCCGCGCCTATGAGGTGGAGAACAACAAAGAAACGCTCTACGGAATCGCCCAAAAATTAGGCGTGAGTCAGGAAGAGATTCTGCGCTTCAACCCTGATGTGTCGCAAGGTGTGCAGAAGAAGCAACTCGTATTTGTTCCGGCCAAGAGTGCTGCGGAGCAAGTGAGCCAGGCTTTCGGCCAAACCGAGACATATACGGTGTCGAGCGCGAAGTCGATTCGCCACACCATTGCCGTTGGAGAGAACCTGTACACCCTCGCGAAGCGTTTCAACGTCACGGTGGAAGGCTTGTTTTCGGCCAACCCGAAACTCACACCCGGTCAGTTCGTTCCCGGCCAGGAAATCAAAGTGACGCCCAACACGGCCATGCCCTTCTATTACGACCGCACCGTTATCCGATTCCATAATTATAAAGTTCAAAGCGGCGACAGTTACAGCGCGTTGGCCGCGCGGTACGGAGTGACGCAGGCCGATCTGCAAGCCGCCAACCCGTCGATGTCCAAGCCCAAAAAAGGAAAAAACATTGTCATTCCGAGGCCGAGCACCGAGCGGGTTTTGGGTGATATGCAGACGATAGCCCTTGATGACCTTCAGAACTACTATGAACCCCGTCTGAGCGAGATTCACGCCACCATCAAGTCGCAACGGCGCTCCGAAGCGGTCAACATCGGCCTTGTGCTGCCTTTCCAACTCCATAAAGAATCCGCCCCCCGGCAAGCATATCTGTACACCGATTTCTATAAAGGAATGCTTCTGGCCCTTGACAGCGCCGCCGCAACGTGCACGCGTCGGATTAACCTGCACGTGTGGGACACAGAGCATAACCTGAACGTTACCGACAGCCTGCTTGCGCTGCCCAAGATGCGGGAGATGGACCTGATCATCGCCCCGAGCGAACCCCAGCAACTCAAGCGAATCAACAAGTTCGGCACCGACAACCAGATCTGTGTGCTCAACTGCTTCACCGCCAAGAACGAGGATTACCTCGAGAGTGATGCCATTGTGCAGGTGAACACCCCGTCGCCTCTGTTCACCGAGCGCGTTCTGGAATGGTTTGACCGCCAATTCGCCGACTATGAGGTGATTTACCTGATTGACTCCTCCGGTGATGACAAAGAAGCCTTCACCGCCATTCAGCAGCACCTTAGCGCGAAATCAAAACCATCGGTGAGCATCAACGTGGGCGGTGAACTCTCGTCCGACAACCTTTCGCGGCAGATGGACCCCGCCACGAAATACGTCGTTATCCCCTCGTCGAGCAGCAAGGAAACGCTGCGAAAAGTGGTCAAAGCCCTCAAGCGCGTCAAGGAGGAGCGTTTCGACTGCGAAATCGCCATGCTCGGCTATCCCGAATATGTGCTCTACTTGAAAGACCATCAGACCGAACTGCAGGATATCGACACATACCTGTTCTCGCGTTTCTTCAACAGCAAAGGTTTCCGCACCCGTGATATTGAGGCCGCGTACAAACACTGGTTCGGCGGCGAAATGCTCAGTTCAACCCCCAATATGGGCATTTACGGATTCGATACGGGAATGTATCTGATCAAAACCCTCGGTCAGGGTATTGACATCGACGAGCAGGCGCCGCTGCACCGGGGTGTGCAGACGAGTTTCAAATTCCAGCGCGCCTCTTCCGGAAGCCTTCTCAACCGCGCCATCGACATTGTGCATTTCAGCACAGACCACAAGATAACCACCTACGTTAACGAGTAACCCTTCCGTGAACCGACTTTTAGCGGCGATAACCATTGTCTTGATTGCCCTTTGCGGTGTGGCGCAGACCCACTATGAGGGCAACATCAGCATCGGCGGTAAAGCCGGAGCGACACTGTCGCGGACGCAATTCAACCCCTCCGTGCCTCAAACCATGATTCCCGGAATGATGGCAGGGGTCACATTCCGGTACATCGAGGAGAATCACTTCGGCCTTATAGCCGAACTCAACGTGGAACAACGTGGGTGGAAAGAGAAGTTCAGAGGCTATGATTATCAGTACCAACGGCGGTTCACGTACATCCAGTTGCCCATGCTTACGCACATTTACTTCGGCTCTCGGCGCGTGCACGGGTTCTTTAACGCCGGTCCGGAGATTGGATATATGATTGCGCGGAGCACGTCGTCGAACTTTGATTACGCCAACTACGGTTCCATCGAAGGATTCCCTTCGGCCAACCGCCACACCGCCCAGTTCACCTTGCCCGTAAAGATCCGTTTTGATTACGGTATCTCTGCCGGGTTGGGAATGGAAGTGTTTGGTCCTGGCCGGAGTTCATTCACCCTTGAGGGACGCTTTTATTACGGATTGCGTGACGTGTTCAGCAACCGCAAGAAAGACCCATTCTCGGGCAGTTCCGGCATGTCGGTGATGATAACGCTCGGATACTTCTACCGGCTGAAATAACGCGCTGAACGGCCGGAACAAGAGGAACACCCGGAACGTTCCGAACGTTTAAGTTTACGAGTGAAGGATTTTGTAGATGAGTTCCCGCAGGAGTTCATAGGAGTCTTGGCGGGAGTTGATGCCTTTGCTTTTTGTGTCGCACTCGCGCAGGTAGCGGATGATGTTCACCAGTGCCTGTGTGGAGTATCTTCCGGCGATGTCCTCGAATTTCCTCAGTCGCCACTCCGATGAGGTTCCAGCCGCTTTGAGCAAGGCGGGACGGGAACGGTCGCGACAGGTGCGGACGAGTAACACGCTTGAGAAGAAACTGTACATCTGGGTGATTGTCAGTACGGTAGGGTTGTTCTTCGGGTTTTTACGGAAATAATCCACAATCCGGAACGCTTTCACGGCGTCGCGCCGGCCGAGGGCGTCCTCGAGTTCGAAGTAGTTGTAATCTTTGCTGATTCCGACGTTTTTCTCTATCAACTCGGGTGTAATGCCTTGACCGGCAGTGGCGAGGATTTTGAGTTTGTCTATTTCGGTGAACAGGCGGGCGAGGTCGTTTCCGATAAATTCGGTGAGCATGGAGGCAGACTTTTCGTCGATTGTGACACCGATTTGAGTGGCGTAGTTGGCGGCCAATTTGATCAGGTCACGTCCGTCGCGGACTTTCGCGGAGTCGAAAACGATGCCGGTTTTATGCTTTTTAATGGCGTCGGTGAATTGTTTCGCGCCGAGCGTTCCGCCCTTTGCGCAGACGACAAGGATGGTGGACTGTAGCGGCTGTGCGGCGTATAGCGCGAACAGGTTGAGGTCGTCCTTGTGTCCGGGTTGCTTGCTCACCAACTGCGCCTCGCGGAACACAACCACGCGCCGCTCGGCAAAGGTGGGATACTGCTTGCAGGTGTTGATCACATCGGGCACAAGGGCTTCATTTCCGTAATAGATACTCAGGTTAAAGTCACGCTCGTCTTCGGTGAGGGCGGTGTTGACAATGAGTTCGCTCAGGCGGTCGATATAGTATGGCTCTTCGCCCTGCAGGACGTAGATGGGGTGAAACTTACCGCTACCGATTTCGTTGCGGAGCGAGAAGTAGGACACTGTTTCTCTTTTTACGGCCATGATAGAATTATTTTCGCAAAGTTACAGATTTTCCCCCGATTGGCAAAATATTACTTTTGCTGTCATATACA
>CACYCT010000182.1 GCA_902772965.1 uncultured Bacteroidales bacterium
GCAACCACACTGGCCGCCAGAAAACTCGCCCAAGAACAGAACAAGAAACAAAAGCGACGACGAGCATAAGAAAAAAACGCACAAACACACACCTCCGGCCACGCCGGGGGCAAAGCGTCACGCACACACCATGCGAATAATGCGTCAAAAGGGCCTTGAGAATCGAAAATCTCAAGGCCTTCTGCCACCACTGTGCGATATTTTGCACTCTCAACAGGTTGAGGAGCCCCCTTTGAAGCGCATTAACTGAATATCCCTAATTAATCCCAATCCCAATACGTGTCATTCCAATGACCACCCTGGCTTTTCATTATTTCATAACCGGCATCAATCAGAGCTTGGCGCAATGATGGATAGTCGTGTAAATTTTGTTGGGTTGTCACCTGAATTGTTAAACCCTTCACTATTCCATAACTGGGCAAAAGGTCCTTTTTTAATCTTACAGTCCAAATTCTTGGCATAATAAAACAGTTTATCTTTTGCCTACTCTGTTGCGGGATTTTCGGCTTCCTCCTTATGAATGATATTCTTAACTTGCGTTACTTCCGCACTTTTGGATTGAAGTGGAAATCTAAAGCATATTGTAGCGAAAGCAGCCTTCAGGATTGTTTTCCCATAGACAAGAATACGGATAGTCGGGACACTGATTTTTGTGAGGGCAAGATGACGAAGAATGACTCTTACCGGACCAATCTTGATAGAGGTTGCAATCATCGTAATTGCCACTTCGGCTGTGGCTGCAATTTCCGTCAAATCCCGCAATAGGGCACTGGTCCTTATGCGGGCAGTTGTTTCTGTTTCCAAATAGACCCATAGATGTAGAAATTAGCGGTTCTGCCTACTCTGTTGCGGGATTTTCGGCTTCCTCCTTTGTTTTGTTTGTCGGTGCAAAGGTAGGCCTTGTTTTGCGGTGCGTTTTGGTACTTTTTGGTACTTTTTCCGTTTGTGTTGAAAAAAAGCAGGTGAGTGGGTGTGAATGCGTTTTGTATTTCCTCGATTTGCATTAATTTTGCGCTCGAAATGGAAGCGGACAGCAGGAAAACACCATCTGGTTACCTCGTTGACACTTTCGAGGGACTGAAGGCTGAGTTCACCGACTTTGAGGAACTCAGCCGCTCGGAATATAACGTTGTGGTTCGCGCGAAACGCTATGGGCGTTGGTGGGTATTGAAAGGGCTATTGCCCGAATTTGCCGCCCTTGAATCACACCAGCAGATGCTCCGCAAGGAGTTTGAGGTGATGATGTCGCTTCAACATCCGTTTGTGGTTCAGGCTTTTGAGATCGAGCAGGTGGAAGCGCTGGGCCTGTGCATCGTTATGGAATATGTCGACGGCCCCACCTTGGGGGATTGGCTCGAGACGCAACCTGCCGTGGCTGCGCGCCGCCGGATAGCCGATTGTCTGATTGAGGCTGTGGGATACGCGCATATCAACGGTGTTGTCCACCGCGACCTCAAGCCGTCGAATGTCATCGTCACCGGTAACGGCAGCGGTGTGAAACTCATCGACTTCGGGCTTGCCGACACGGTGAGCCACGCGGTGCTCAAGCAGCCTGCCGGCACGCCCGGCTATATGTCGCCCGAGCAGATGGAGCAGTTCAGTCCCGACGTGCGCAACGACATCTACTCGTTGGGCATCGTTCTGCGCGAGATGGATCTGGGGCGGTATTATAAGAAGGTGATAGCGCGTTGTCTTGCGTCCGTCGACCACCGTTACGCCACCGTGGACGATTTGCGCCGCGGCATCACCGCCGCCACCACGTGGCGCCACCGATGGCTCGCGGCCTTGGCCGCCATAGGCTTGTTGGCGCTCGCCGTTGGCTTATGGTGGATTACGGCTAAATCGCCGCGTCCGGTGAGCACGGCCGACACCGAAGCGTTGCGTGTCGAACTTGCCGCCCAACAATCCTCACAAAAGGCCCTGAGCGACAGCTTAGCCCGGTTGGCATCGGAGAACGACCGGTTGCGGGACGCTGTCGATAAGCAGCAGCAGGAGCGCGAACAGGAGCGGCGACAGGAACTCGAACACTCGCGGCAACGCCTTGACCAGGCCATCGCCCGTGGGCGGCACGCCGTTGACTTGGCCGCCGCGCGCTCGGGCCTCACGGCTCATCTGGACACCCTGAGCGACGCTTCCCGGCTTGACGCTCGACTGCTCGAGCGCGCAAACAAAGCCGTCAAGCAGGCCGCGCTCGACTATATGCTCAGCATCAAGCGCGACTTCGCTCCCGACGAACTGGAAGCAATCCGAAAAGAGATGGAGACTTACATCAATGCCGTCCACATCAAGTGGGTGGCTAAAATCAACTCATTATAACATTCAGCTATGCCCACCACCGACCAACTGATAGAACAACTTAAACATGAAATTGAAACCGCTATTGGCCGTTCATTAAAGACACCGCGTGACTTCGACCATCTTGCCCTGTTGGTGTTCCAACGCCGCCACACGATGATTTCGGCGATGACACTGAAGCGACTTTGGGGCTATCTCAAACCGCTCACTCCGCGTGAGAGCACGCTCTCGCTATTGGCGCAGTTTCTCGGTTATCGCGACTGGGCGGCGTTCTGCAACCGCGAGGGACTTGAGGTTCAAAGCACGCCTATTGTCAGTCGCCGGCTTGATGTGGAGCGCGAATTGCATGTGGGCGATGTTGTGCGCCTGACGTGGTTGCCCGGCCGTGTGTGCGACATCCGGTATGAAGGCAACCGCCGCTTTACCGTTGTCGCGTCCGAGGCCACCCGCCTCATGCCGGGCGACACCTTCGAGTGTCTGGCCATCACCGAGGGCGAGCCGTTGTATCTGCACGCGCTGCGTCAGGTCAATGTCACCCCCGTGGGTTACGTGTGCGGCAAGGTGTCGGGCGTGGGATTTGAAGTGCTGACCTCTTCCGCTGACGATGCTGACTCCCCATTGTGAAGCATTTTGAAAACCGGAACTGTCCTGGTCATCCCCGTTGTCGCTATCATTTACATCAACGTGAACAACAGAGACAACATTAAATCAAGTTTACGGATTCAGATGTCATGCCGTTTGGATATGGCTTAGCGCCGTAGTCGCCCGCGCCTTCCGTGCTTTTATATGCCTTATATAATGCTTATTGTAATCGCGGAACAGTCACCCTATTAAAAGTAATATTTAATAGGCCGATTCACGTAATGTAAAAATATTAAAAAATGTGGGATAAGTGGTTTGGTGTTCAATATTTTATTGTAAATTTGCGGATTCATACAACGCAAGCGAGAAAACCGCTCGCGCGCAGCCTTCGGAGTGAAGACGCGCAAACGGCTATCAAACAGCGGAATAACGTTACTATATAATATACTTTTTCTTTATGGCAGAAACTAAAAAACGTCTGTTCGACATGTTCGCGCCGGTCACTCCCGAGGAGTGGCGTGCCAAGGCCGAGGTTGACCTCAAGGGGGCCGACTTCGACAAAAAAATGGTGTGGCGCACCAATGAGGGCTTCAATGTGCAGCCGCTGTATCGCGGCAGTGACATTGAGGGTCTGAAAGCCACCGATTCCCTTCCGGGTCAGTACCCGTTCGTCCGCGGAACCCGCGCCCACAACACTTGGGCCGTCCGCCAGAACATCCGCGTTACCGACGTGGCCCAGGCCAACGCCAAGGCCCGCGAAATCGTCACCAAAGGTGTCACCGCAATCGGTTTCAAACTCGGAAAGGCCGGTGCCGAAACCGACCTGAAAGCCCTGCTCGCCGGGCTCGACCTGAAGAAGGTGGAAATCAACATCGACTGCTGCCCCAAGTGCGCCTTGAGCGTAACCAAGGCTCTGGTTGAGCTTTGCAAAGAGCAGAAGATTGAGGACTACTTCGTCGGCTCTGTGGCCTTCGACCCCTTCAAACGCCAACTCAAACACGGCTCGGCTTTCCCCGGCGACATCGCCGCCATGGCCGCCGAACTGCTTGAGGCCGCCCGCCCCGTGGCACACCTGCGCGTGCTCAGCGTCGACTCGCTGATGCTCAACAACGCCGGCGCGTATATCTACCAGGAACTCGGCTACGCCCTCGCCTGGGGCAACGAGTGGATGGCGATGATGACCGAGGCCGGATTCGACGCCAAGGAAGTGGCCACCCGAATCAAATTCAATATGGGTATCTCCACGATCTACTTCATGGAAATCGCCAAGTTCCGCGCCGCACGCATGCTCTGGGCTCAAATCGTGAAGCAGTATAACCCCTCGTGCGACTGCGCCTGCATGATGAACGTCAATGCCGAGACCACCACGTTCAACCACACCGTGTACGACAGTTACGTCAACCTGCTCCGCACCCAAACCGAGGCCATGAGTGCCGCCCTCGCCGGAGTGGACTCGATTGTGGTCACCCCGTTTGACGCCTCCTACAAGGAAAGCGACGACTTCAGCGAGCGTATCGCCCGCAACCAGCAAATCATGCTCCTTGAGGAAAGTCACCTCGACAAGGTTGCTGACCCCGCCGGCGGCTCCTACTATGTGGAGATGCTCACCGCATCGCTCGCCCAGGAGGCATGGAAACTCTTCCTCGACGTGGAGGACAAGGGCGGATTCGCCGCTGCCATCGAGGACATCATCAACAATGTGAACGCCAGCGCCACCGCCCGCTTCGACAAGGTGGCCAAGCGCAAAGAGCAACTGCTGGGCACCAACCAGTTCCCCAACTTCACCGAGAAAGCCGCCGACAAGGTGGCACAGGACTGCGGCTGCAAGTGTGGCTGCGCACCCGAGCAGGA
>CACYCT010000183.1 GCA_902772965.1 uncultured Bacteroidales bacterium
GGCAACCGCATGGTGAATCAGGCGTTCATCAACTGGTATGAGGGCAACCCGATGAGGCGGTAACGCTAAGGGTTTCGGGGTGTCCTCTGAAAGGTGTCGAGTTGATTGCCTAACCTGAGTTTTATCAGGCGCGCGGCGAGGTCGGGTTGCCGGACTCTCCAAGTTAGATAGCGTCGCATCGAGTCTGCCACGAGACTGTCGCGGCGGGCGAGGTCGCGCTCGGCCAGTTCGGTGAGCGTGGAGTCGGCGGCCAGTTTTTGATAGGATTTCCAAAGCGCGGCGCGCTGGCTGCCCATTTGCCGGTAGCGGTTCAAGAAGCGTTGGTAGCGTTGGTTTTCAGTACCGCCGGTGATTATCCATGAATGGGGTTTGATGTGGATTCTGATGGTGTCGGGGCTGAGCGCGAAGGGGAGCACGAAGCGTGTGGAATCGGTGCCGAGGCGAAGGTAGGCCAACTGTGTGCAATCGGTTTGTCCGCTGAATTCAAAACTGCCGTTTATTCCGTTTACCGCGCCTAACTCGCGTAGCGCTTGGTAGTCGTCGTCAACGATGGTGAGCCACGCCGAGTCGGAAGCCAGGGGTGGCGTGAGGGTGACTGAGACCCGATAGAACCTTAATTCGCGTTTGTCATCATTGCCGCAGCCGCTGAGCAGGATTCCGGCGAATAGGAGGAGAAGGGTAACACAAATATGGCGAGTCATGGCGTGCTCTGCTTCAGAATCCCACTTGGAGTTGTGTCAAGACGGCGTTTTCTCCGTTCTGATGGTCGGTTTTTGAGTATGAGTACCCGAGTTGCACTCTGCACTTGCGGAAGAACCAATATTGTATACCGGCCTGAAAACGGTTGGTGCTGAGGCTGTTGTCGCGCAGATAATCGTACGAGCCGATGAGGTCGAGACCTTTAACGGCAATGTTTTTTGCCAGCGCGGTGACATATCCGCCGTTGGATTTGGCTTGTCCGTTTTTTCCCCACATCCATTCGGCACGCAGGTCGAAAGGTGTTGTTCGCAGGTATGCGCCGACGGCGAAACGGTTGCGGGTGAAGTCGCGGTGGGATAGGGTAGGGTCAACAGTTACGCGCAGGGCGGAGTCGAGTTTTTCGGCCCGTCCTTTTCCGATGATGGTTGAGGCGCTGATGTCGAGTTGCGGCATGGCGTGGAGTGTGAGGCGTGCGGAGAAGTCTTTGTGCGCGTTGTCGTCGGTTTTGTTTCGTCCGGCTCCGTTCATGATGGCGAGGTCGTAGGAGAGGTATTTTCCGGCATCGCCGTAGACGGTGAGTCCGATGTCACGTCCGGCTCCGCCGGGCATCATCAGTTGACTACCTCCGGCAACCATGTGGGATGTGGCCATGGACAGTTGTGGAACGGTTTCGAGCAGGGAGGGTGAGAGGGGATTCTCGATTGAGAACGGGGTTTTGAACTGGCCGAATTTCACACGCAGCCATGGCCGGATCTCATAGTTCACCCAGAGTTCATGGAGGGAGAAGGCTTTGAACTCTAACATGGCGAAGGCGCTAAGCCGGTTGGTTATTCTGAGGTTGCTCATCACAATGATTCTGTTGATTTTGAATTCATTGTTGGGCTCTTTGTGCTGGTGGTATTCCCATCCGGCTTGGGCATATCCGGAGAATGTGAACCGGTGGGCGATGGAGTCGAGCAGTTGCACGGTTTTGGACTGTGCGTTGGCCGTAAGGGCCGCAAGGGTGAGTATGGTAAGGATAAAGTGCTTCATAGTGATTTGTTTTGCGGCTGCAAATTTACGGCTTTTAGGCAGATGTGGCAAATTTTTGAGTCCAATAGGTGCAATGGTACGATGTTCAGGGTCTGCTTGACTTTCGGTTGGCAAAAAAAGTCCGAGCCGCAAGCACTTTGTTGCTGTGCTGCGGCTCGGGATGATGGATTTTTCGGGTTAGGGGATTGGATTATTCATCCGATTCGCCCTGTTCCATTTTTTCTTTCAGAGCAGCGAGTGCGCTAATGTCGCCGAGGGTTGTGCGTTCGACGGATGTAGCGGGAGTCTCTTCAGCGGGCTTGGGAGCCTGGGCTTTTGTGGCGCGAGCCTTGCGTGCTTCGGCTTTTTGCTCGTCTTCGAAGATGCGGCTGTGTGAAAGGATGATGCGTTTTGCGTCTTTGTTGAACTCGATCACCTTGAATTGGAGTTTCTCGTCTTGCTTGGCGGGCTCTCCGTCTTCCTTGATGAGGTGTTTGGGTGTGGCGAAGCCTTCCACTCCGTAGGGTTGCAGGTTGACCACGGCGCCTTTGTCGAGCAATTCGGTGATTACGCCTTCGTGTACGCTACCGACGGTGAAGATGGTTTCGAACACGTCCCAGGGGTTTTGTTCGAGTTGTTTGTGTCCGAGGCTGAGGCGGCGGTTTTCTTTGTCGATGTCAAGAACTTTGACTTCGATGGGAGCGCCGATTTGTGTGAACTCGCTGGGGTGTTTCACCTTCTTGGTCCAAGACAGGTCGGAGATGTGGATCAGTCCGTCCACGCCTTCCTCGAGTTCCACAAACACGCCGAAGTTGGTGAAGTTACGCACTTTTGCGGTGTGTTGCGAGCCAACGGGGTATTTGGTTTCGATGTTTTCCCAGGGGTCTTCTTTGAGTTGCTTGATGCCGAGCGACATTTTGCGTTCTTCGCGGTCGAGCGCAAGGATTTGTGCTTCGACGGTGTCTCCGACTTTCATGAAGTCCTGCGCTGTGCGGAGGTGTTGCGACCATGACATTTCGCTCACGTGAATCAGTCCTTCCACGCCTGGAGCGACTTCCACGAATGCGCCGTAATCGTACATCACGACTACGCGGCCGGTAACGCGGTCGCCGACTTTGAGGTTCGGATCGAGTTTGTCCCAGGGGTGGGGTTGGAGTTGCTTCAGGCCGAGTGCGATGCGTTTCTTCTCGTCATCGAAGTCAAGGATAACGACGTTGAGTTTCTGGTCGGGCTCGACGATGTCGGCGGGGTTGCTGACGCGTCCCCAGGAGAGGTCGGTGATGTGGATAAGTCCGTCTACGCCGCCGAGGTCGATGAACACGCCGTAGGAGGTGATGTTCTTGACGGTGCCTTCCAGGACTTGTCCTTTTTCGAGTTTGGCGATGATTTCTTTCTTCTGTTGCTCGAGTTCGGCCTCGATAAGGGCTTTGTGGCTGACAACGACGTTTTTGAATTCCTGGTTGATTTTGACCACTTTGAATTCCATGGTTTTTCCGACAAACACGTCGTAGTCACGGATGGGCTTGACGTCGATTTGGCTTCCGGGCAGGAAGGCTTCGATTCCGAAGATGTCGACGATCATGCCGCCTTTGGTGCGGCATTTGATGTAGCCTTTGATGATTTCGTCGTTTTCGAGTGCTTCGGTGACGCGGTCCCAGCTCTTGGCCATGCGGGCTTTGCGGTGGGAAAGGATGAGTTGTCCTTTGGCGTCTTCCTGGCTTTCGACGAACACTTCCACGGTGTCACCGACTTTGAGGTCGGGGTTGTAGCGGAATTCGTTGTAGGGGATAATGCCGTCAGACTTGGCACCGATGTTAACCACTACCTCACGTTTTGAGATGGAGATAACGGTACCTTCGGTAACTTCTTTGTCACGGAAAGAGCCGAGGCTCTTGTCGTAGGTTTTCTCGAGGTCTTCGCGCGATTTGTCGCTTTGGGTTTCGCCGCGTTCGTAGGCATCCCAGTCAAAATCGGCGATGGGAGAATTTTTTAATTCTTCGCTCATTTAAAAGTTAATAAATCAGTTAATTACTCTCGGTTTGGCAGATTCGTTCCCGCCAAACGCGACCGCAAAATTAATACTTTTTCTTGAAACTCAGATATTTTGAGCGAATTTTTTGGGTGGAATTAAGGAATTTAAGGGATTTAAGTAAATTATGGAGGCGTTAAGTGGTCAGTCGAAGTGTTTCCGGCGGAAGATGAAGTTTGAGCCGAGGTATTTCTCGCGTACGACGGGGTTTTCGGCGAGTTGTTCGCTGGTGCCTTCGAAGAGGATTTTTCCCTCAAAGAGGAGGTACGCGCGGTCGGTGATGGAGAGAGTTTCGGGGGCGTTGTGGTCGGTGATGAGGATGCCGATGTTTTTTTCTTTGAGTTTGTAGACTATGCTTTGTATGTCTTCCACTGCGATGGGGTCTACTCCGGCGAATGGTTCGTCGAGCATGATGAATCGTGGGTTGATGGCGAGGCATCGTGCGATTTCGCATCTTCGCCGTTCGCCGCCGCTGAGGCGGTTACCGAGTGATTTGCGCACTTTTTGGAGGTGGAACTCGGAGATGAGTTGCTCGAGGCGTTGCCGTTGTTGCTCAACGGTGGTGTCGGTCATTTCGAGTATGGTCCGGATGTTGTCTTCCACGGAGAGTGTCCGGAACACGGAGGCTTCCTGTGGCAGGTATCCGATGCCGAGTTGGGCGCGTTTGTACACGGGCAGGCCTGTGATGTCGTATTGGTTGAGGAAAACGCGTCCGGCGTTCGGGCTGACAAGGCCGGTTGTCATGTAGAATGTGGTGGTTTTCCCTGCTCCGTTTGGTCCGAGCAGTCCAACGATTTCGCCTTGTCGCACTTCGATGGAAACTTGGTTGGCGACGATTCGTTGCCGGTATTTTTTTACGAGGTGGTCGGTTGAGAGCACAAGGGTGCCTTGTTCTCCGCTTTGGTGGATTGCTTGTGCCACTTCGCGGCTATCGGCTTTGAGACGTGGCGCGGCTTTGGTGTTGTCGTCGGCTTTGGTTCGTTTCCAACTCAGTTTCATTGTGTCTTATTGGTCGAGGCCTTTGAGGCGTCCTTTGATGTAGTCGGTGATGAGGTTGATGGCCACTTCGTTGTGTCCTCCTTCGGGTACGATGATGTTGGCGTAGCGTTTTGCCGGCTCGATGTGCAGCTGGTGCATCGGTTTGAGCACTCGCTGGTAGCGTTCGATGACGGTTTCGGGGGTTCTTCCGCGTTCGATGCAGTCGCGTGATATGACGCGTATGAGTCGGTCGTCGCCGTCGGCGTCGACAAAGACTTTGATGTCCATCATTTTCCTCATCCGCTCGTCGCTGAGCACGAGGATACCTTCGATGAGCACCACGTCGTGCGGGTCCATGTGGACTGTTTCCTTCTGGCGGGAGCATGTGAGGTAGTCATAGGTGGGCATTTCGATGGATTGTCCGCGTTTGAGCATTTCGAGGTGCTCGAGCAGGAGGTCCCAGTCGAAGGCGGCGGGCTCGTCGAAGTTGATTTTCTGGCGGTCTTCAGCGGGCACGTGGCTGGAGTCTTTATAGTAGGAGTCTTGGCTGATGATTCCCACTTCGCCTTGGGGCAGTCGTTCGATGATTTTGCGCACCACTGTGGTTTTTCCCGAGCCGGTTCCTCCGGCGATACCGATGATTAGCATAGTCGTAAGAATTTGTTGTTCATTATCGTGCCGGGGCATTATGTCTCAGCGTGGCAAAGGTAAGCATTTTCTGTCAGATTGCTGTATTGCCGGGCGAATTATTTTGTCGGCATTACTTATTATTGTATCGTGTCATGGCGAAATCCGCTCCTGAGAGTACGAAAGCCCTGATGGCGTCGGTGGCGGTTTTTGCCCGTTCCGAAAGAATCTGGAGTTGTTCGGGTGTGGGGTGGGAGAGTACGTAGTCGACTTGCGCTCCTCTCGGGAAGTCGTTTCCGATTCCGAATCTGAGTCTGGGGTAGGCTTGTGTGCCGAGGCACTGGTCGATGGATTTGAGTCCGTTGTGTCCTCCGTCGGCACCCCGTGGGCGCAGCCGGATGTTTCCGAATGGCAGGGCGATGTCGTCGACAACGACGAGGATGTGTTCGGGTTCGATGTGCTCTTGCCGGCTCCAGTATCTCACGGCTTCGCCCGAGAGGTTCATGTAGGTTGATGGTTTGAGCAGGAGCAGGATTTGGTTTTTGACCCGGATTTGGGCGATGTCGCCGTATCGGGCTGTTTTGAAAGTGGCTCCGGCTTGCCGGGCGAGCGCGTCAATGACGGTGAATCCGATGTTGTGCCGGGTTCCTTCGTATTCGGGTCCGATGTTTCCAAGTCCTACAATGAGGAATTTCATCTGTGGTGTTTCGGTTTGAGTTTGTGTTTGTATTTCGGCTTGTGGTGTTGTGTTGTCTGCGGCATTTTTGATGAGGAGAGATTTCAGCCATTCGATGATGTTCGGCATTTTGGTTGAGGTGTTTGTGTGTTGAAATCCGCGAATTTCCACGCGTGGTTGTCGGCGTGAAAATTCGCGGTTATGGTTTTGTGTGGCTGCGTGAGGGGTGTTATTCTGCGGCTTCCTCTTCTCCTTCGGTTGCTGCTGCGGCTGCTGCGGCGCGTGTGGTCTTGACGCCAGCGATGACGAGGTTGTGCGAGCTCACGAGTTCGAAGTCATCGAATTTGAGGTCGCCCACCTTGACGGCTTGTCCGATTTGGAGGTTGCTCACGTCAACCATGATGGTTTCGGGAATCTTGTCGTAGATACCGCGTACTTTCACTTTCTTCATGGCGAGGAAGAGTTTACCGCCGGCCTTGACACCGATGGAGTGTCCTTCCACGTGTACGGGAACTTCAACGGTGACGGGCTTGTCGTCGTAGACTTCCATAAGGTCGATGTGAAGGATGGAGTCGTTCACTTTGTGGAACTGGATGTCTTTGAGGACGGCTTTCTTGGTTTGTCCGTCGTATGTGAGTTCAACCACGTAGACGTCGGGTGTGTAGATGAGTTTTCGGATGTCGGCGAAGTTGACGGTGAGGTCGGTTGTGATGACGGCTTTTCCGTCGCGTCCGATGGGAACCACTTTTTCTCCTTCGAGCAGTGTTCCGTCGTATTTACCGTCTTTGAGTTCAACGATAGGTCCGCCGCAGAGGGCCATGGGGATTTTGTTTTCTTTACGGAGGGCTTTGGCGGCCTTCTTACCGAGGTTGGTACGGGGCTCGGCGTTGAGTTTGAAAGTTTTCATTTGGGTTTGTAATTGTTTGTGTTACTAAAAATTAAGTATGCTCTTAATTTCCCATCACACTGGAAAACTCCGAAGAGCGGCGCAAAGTTACTTCTTTTTTTCCGACCGGCAAGTGTTGTCGGGCTGGTTTTTAAGTTTTTTTATTAAACGTATCGTGAAAAAAGTCGCGGACACCCTTGCCGATGTGGCCGGGTGTCCGTGTGTGGTTGTGAAATGGTGCGTGTTATTCCTGTTCGTCTTTTTGTTTTGCGGCGTTTCGGAAGGCGAGTTTGCCGTCGATATATTCTTGGGTGGCGATCAGGGTGGGTTTTGGCAGTCGCTCGTAGAAGCGCGAGATTTCGATTTGCTCGCGGTTTTCGTTGATTTCCTCGAGGTTGTCGGTTTGTGCGGCGAACTCTTGCAGTTTTTTCTCGAGGTCGGATTTCATTTCGGCTGCGATTTGGTTGGCGCGTTTGCTGATGATGGCCACGGTCTCGTAGATGTTGCCGGTTTGCTCGGCCAGGTCAACGAGGTCGTGTACGGTGGTGCTCAGCGGGGCGTTGGTTCTTTTGTAATCCATAACGAAATGTGGTGGTGTTTATGTGGTGTTATTATTTTCCGTTGATATATTTGTTGGCGACTTTGAAGATGTTGTCGGCCTCTTTCCGGTTGTCGGTGTCGGGGAAGTCGTTGATGAACGCGTAGTATTCATCGATGACTGTCCGGAAGCGCTCGTCTTTTTTCTCTTCGACCGACTCGCTTGCTTCGCGGAAGCGGGCTTTGAGCACGAGCATTTCGAGTTGCTCCTTGTATTTGCTGTAGGGGTACTCTTTGAGCGCGTTTTTGGCGGTGATGACGGCCGACTCGTAGTTGTTTCCCATGTAGTTTCCGAGGTTGTAGTACAGTTGGGCGTTTTCGAGTTCTTTGAGCACGAGTTTGTCCTGGAGTTCAAAGATGGCCGCCTGGGCCACGGGCACCTTGTCGGATTTTGGGAAGAAGTCGAGGAAGGCTTGGAGTTCCTCGATGGCTTTGAGTGTTTCCGACTGGTCGAGTTGCGGGTCGGGCGAGTCGAGGTAGTATCCGTATCCGGCGTAGTACCGGGCCAGTTCGGCGTATTGCCCTTTGGGGTAGTGCGAGTAGTAGTTCTTGAAGTATGTTCCGGCGGTGAGGTAGTCTTTGTTCTCGTAATAACTCATGGCGAGCAGGAAGAGCGACTCTTCGGCGCGCTCTGTCCCCTTGAACACGGTGATGAGTTCCTCGAGCAGGGTGTAGGCCTGGGTGTAGCGTTTCTGCTCAAAGGCCTTTTTGGCGTAGGCGTATTTGAGGTCGACGTCGGGGCTTTTCAGCACCTTATTATATTCGCCGCACGAGTTGAGCGCCAACGCGGCAATGGTGAGAAGGATGGTCAGTAGTGTTTTGCGGATAATCATAGTGATTGTTGTGCACACGTTTGCAGTCTGCAAAATTACCGCTTTTTCTTGGACTAACCTCCATGTTGAGCGGTTATTTTTAAAAATTTAACAATAAGAGGTTTAAGATAATGGAGGTCATTCAGGGGGTGGGTGAGAGATAAAGAGATAAAAAAAGTGTGGTCACCGGTTTGTGATTGGGCAAGTTTTCGTAATTTTGTCGGTTGGAATAAGACAATATGATAAGTCACGTAGCCCGACATATCGCCCAGCAACCTGTATTTCGCAACCATAAGTGGCTGCTGGTTATTGTTGTAGCGTTTCTGCTCGGGTCGTGCTCCACCACGGCGAGACTTGGGGAGAACGAGCAACTGTACACCGGAGTGAAGTCGCTCACCTATCATGAGGATTCCATCAAGATCGACAGCGGCGTGAAGGAGCAGATTTTCCAGGCCATCAACGTCAAGCCCAATAACCCGCTTTATTCGCCCTACTGGCGCACGCCTTTTCCCGTCGGATTATGGGTGTACAACCATATGGATCCGAACGCGAAGGGGTTTAAGGGGTGGTTGTACAAGCATTTGGTTTCGCGTCCGGTGACTATCCGGCGCGTCAAGCCTGACACGCGCACCGAGATGATCAACACCTTGCTGCGCAACAACGGATACTTCACCAGCAACGCCACCTATACCCTGAACACCTCCAAGAAAAATCCGAAGAAGGCGAGTATCACCTACGAGGTGTTTGTCCGTGAGCCGTATAAATTGGGTAATATCACATATATCAACCGCGATATGCCGTTGAGTCGCCTCATCGACTCGCTCGCGCGCCGAGAGGCTTATCTCCAGCCCGGCAGCCGGTACAGCCTCGATTCGCTCAACGCCACGCGGATCAATATCACCAACCGACTGCGCGACATGGGCTACTACTATTATCGTCCCGAGTATATCCAGTACCTCGCCGACAGTATTCACCGGAAAGGCGTTATCGACATCCAACTCACCGAGGCGCCCGATGTGCCCAACCAAGCCGGTCAACGCTATGTGACCGGCGACATCACCGCATACGTGCAGAATGACACCCGGACCGGACTTTACACCGACACCGTCGTGGACACCCGTCGCGGCATCACCCTGATAAAGAACGAACCTGTTCACATCAAGGACTACGTGATTCCGCAGAGCATCCGCGGACGCAGCGGACGCGCTTTCCGGGTGGGAAGCATGGACCGGACTCAGTTGGCGTTGTCGCAGTTGGGTATCTTCAGCAACATCGACATGCAGGTGACCCAGCGCGACACCGTTCTCCCCAACGGTGACGGTGTGCTCGACCTCGATGTGTACTGCACGCTCGACAAGCCATGGGAGGTGAAACTCGAACTTCGGGGCACCGCCAAAAGCAACTCCTACCTCGGCCCGGGACTCCAACTCGGTTTGGGACACAAGAACGTTTTCGGCGCCGGCGAGCGGCTCAACTTCAACCTTACCGCCGCGTACGAGTGGCAAACCGGTCATGGCGGCGGATTCAAAGACCCGAACCGGAACAGTTACGAGTTTGGCGCTGAAGTGGCTCTGGCCGTGCCCAGGCTGCTCGCTCCGCGATTTATCGACCGGAGCCGGCGTTACACCCACTGGACACGTTTCAGCCTGAAAGGAAGCATCCTGAACCGGCCCAACTTTTTCAAGATGCTTCAGTTTGGCGGTTCGATGACTTGGGAATGGCACTCCAACAAGCACTCTCTGCACGAGTTCACGCCTTTTAACTTGACCTATAACAAGATTCTGAGCAGTACCGCGCGGTTCGACTCCATCATGCTCGAGAACACGGCCATAGCCATGAGTATGCTCGATGTGTTCATACCCCAGATTCAGTATACCTACACATACGATAACACATTTGGCCTGAACCACCTCACATGGAAGAGCACAGTCTCAGAGTCAGGCCACATCATGTCCGGCATCTGGAGGCTTTTCGGGCGCAAAGACCGGCAGACCCTGCTCGGCACGCCATTCTCCCGCTTCCTGAAAGCCGAAACGCAACTTGTTTGGGAACGCCAGATGAGTTCGCGAAGTTCGCTCGTGGGGCGCGTTTTCGTCGGAGCGGCCTATTCCACGGCCGATTCGCTCGAGGTGCCGTTCAGAGAGCAGTTTTATATCGGCGGCGCGAACTCCGTGCGGGCGTTCGCCGTGAGAACCATCGGCCCGGGCAGTTATTACCAGGAAACGAAGTCTGTTTACGACTATTACGACAAGATGGGAACCTTCAAGTTTGAGGCCAATCTGGAGTATCGCTTCCCGATTATCGGTTATTTCCACGGAGCGGTGTTTGTCGACGCGGGTAACATATGGTTGCTTAAACTCGATGTGTATGACAAACTCTACCGTTCCGAGGGTAAACTGCGGATGAGGAACTTCTTCAAGGAACTTGCCGTTGGCACCGGTTTGGGTATCCGTTTCGATATGGACATGCTTGTGGTCCGGGCCGACCTCGGTATCGGGTTGCACCTGCCGTATACGACATCAAACAAGGGTTGGTACAACATTCCGCGCTTTAAGGACGGCCTCGCCTTCCACCTCGCCATCGGGTATCCGTTCTGACTCACTTCAGCGGGAACAACTGTGACACCCCCCCGGCTGCGGAACTTTTGAGGTAATGGATTCAGGATAAGATTTGTTGAAATCTTTTCTTTTTTTGCGGAATTTTGTGGAGTGGGATGATTTTTGTGATTTTGCAACCGGGGTTACAGTAACACCCGTTGCAAAAAGCGTAAGCCGAATGCAGACGGGCTTGCCCGATTTGCTGAGGCGCGGCCAAGTTTATCCAAATTTATAGAACCCACCTATGTGGCTTGCGTGATGCTATGATTCGCGCAGGCCTTTTTGTGAGTCTGCGCAAAGTCGGTTATTCTGCTCGTGTACAATAGCCGCGCTTATTCCGTATTCCGGTTTTCGAGGCGTTGCTCGTCGGCTTGTGTCCATAGGGGGTTCTCGTCGTCGTCCCAGTCGAAGGCGTCGTCGAGCGTGTCGTCGAATCCGAAGAAGGCGTCGTCGGTGAACTCTTTCATCTCGCGTCCGTCTTTCTTTGTGGGTCGTCCGAGGCCTTTGCGCCGGTTGACGAAGCCGTCAATGCGCACCATCTCGAGCAGTTCGAGTTGGTCGCGGGTGGTGACGTTGCGCAGGTAGTTGGGCACGAGTTTCGCCCCGACGCGGTTGTTGAGCAGTGCGAGCACTTCAAAGGTGTAGGTGATGGGCGGTTTGCGCACGGCGATGACGTCGCCCACTTTGACGGGTCGGGAGGGCTTCACGTTTGACCCTCCGATGGTGACGCGTCCGAGTCGGCAGGCGTCGGTGGCGATGGTCCGTGTTTTATATATTCGTGTGGCCCAGAGCCATTTGTCTATTCTTACTTCCATGTGTTATTTGTTCGGTTTTTTCGGTCGCTTGGGTGTTCTTGGCGAACGCGGGTCGGGGTTTGGTGACTCATCATCGTTTTCGGCTGCCTGTTGCTCGCGAAGTTGCTTGATGTAGGCGAGTTCGTCGATGGCGTAGTCGGCCTCGTCGGGGTCGTTGAGCATATCGGTGAACGCGGCTTCGGCCTCGTCGAGCCGTCCGAAATCGATGAGCGCGTACGCGCGATTGCGGCGCATCAGGCGCAACAGTTCGTCGATGTGCTCGGGGATGTCGTCGGATTTGATGTCGTATTGTTGTGAGATTGATTTGGCGACCTCGTCGGTGTAGCTGAAGATCCGGTAGTCTTTGGCGTTGGTGAGGGCGTGCACCATTTCGGTGGTGTATCTGACGTTGCCTGTGGCGGCGATGTATCCGAGGTAGAAGAGTGCGTTTCGGTGTTGGCCGAGTTCTTCGTAGCAGAAGGCGATGTAGTAGCAGATTTCGTTGAATGTGTTCAGTTCGTCTTCGGTGAGGTCGAAGTATCGTGTCCTGATTCCCTGAAATGCGTTTCGGAGGTAGCGCAGCGCCTGGTAGTAGTTGGCGTTGATGAAGTGTTTGTGTCCCCAGTAGAGGCAGTATTGCACGTTCGGGTCAAGCGTGTCGACGAGGAGTTGCTCGTTTTCGTCGAGCGGTTTTCCGTCGCGTTGCTTGATTTTGATTTCTCCGAGCATGTAGTCAAACTCCTGCAGTTTCTGCTTTGGCGTTGATGGGTAGTAGGCGAGCATGAGTGAAGTGTACTCGTCTCTTTCGGTGTCGGCGTAGACGGCGTTCTCTCTGTCGGCCGGAGGCAGCGGGGCGCTGGCTGAGGCTAAGATGTAGAGCGAGGCTCCGTCGGTGTCGGCTGCCGAGAGTGTGATGGTGATGTGCTGGGTGAGTTCGCTTTGGTGCTCGTGATAACTGATGAGGATGACTGCGGCCTGGTCGCGGAATCGGGGCGGTTTGGCCTCGGTGTCGACGATGGCTTCGATGAGGGAGTATTCGGGTGCCTGGAGCGGGTTGATTTCCCGGATTTTGTCGCCGCAGATGATTTTCACGGCATCGATGACGTAGTCTTCCAGTCCGATGGCGTCGGCGATGAAGTCATCGAGCGTGATGGGGTTTTCGTTGTCGATTTGAGTGCTTTCGGGGTCTTGCTCCTGATGGAGGATTTCGAGTTGGCGAAGGAGGAACACCTCCCGCTGGCGGTTATGGATATCGGCATCGGGGTCTGCGTCGGCCGAGATGCTGTTCTCGAACTTTTCGAGTTCGGTCTCGAAGTCGCGTTGCATGTTGAAGCACAGCGCGAGGGTGTTGGCGAACTCGTCGAACCAGTAGGGGAATGTGAAATACGACAGGTTGACGTTCACCGTGTTTTTCTCGGTGTTGGTGAAGTAGGTGAGTTTGAACAGGAGGTTTGACGCGTTGAAGTGGTTGCACAGGCCTCTGATGATATTCAACCGTTCAATCGGTCGTTCTGCAATATTCTGGCATGTCACCTCAATACCTTTCAGGGAGTTGTTTGTCAGGGCGGAGAAGTTTCCGCCTTGGAAGGTGAACTCGAACAGCGATTTCCCGTCTTCGTCGTACCGCCGGTACTTGCAGTTGTACTGTTGAAAGAACTTTTCGAGCACTTCGTGTGTTGGCGGCAATGAACTGAGGTCAGGAGAGGTATTGTTGTCTGATTTTGAGTTGTTGAATAGTGATTTCCAGTTCATAGAGCGTAGTGATGGCGTGTGTTATTGTGTTTGATTAAGGTATCGTTGGTAGATTTGCCTCGCTTGCGGGGTGTTGTTAACTCGCCGGAGGAGGTTGTTGATGGAGTCTCTGAGGGCAACGTTGTCGCGCCTGATTAGCCAAGATTGGAACTGCGAGAGGCTGATCTCGAGTGACGCGTCTATGTTTGGCAACCGGTTATCGAGACTTTTCGCGAGTGCTTGATTTACAACGGCTTGCTTGATTTGTCCCGCTGCGACGCGCAGAAGTAGCACTTCGGCGTTGGCGGTGGTGTCGGCGATAACGTGTATGGTGTCGCCCAACTCGCGGCTGAGGCCTTCGATGCGCGATTTCATCGGCGAGCCCGCGACCACCCATACGGTGTCGCCGGCGAGGTCGAGTTGGGTTCGCGCGTGTGCCGGGCGCCGTTGGGCGAGCACTTGCCGGTCGATGTAGATGGGGTCGGTGAAGAGGTAGTGGGATTTATCCGCTTCGGTGAGCGGATATTGCGCCACGAGCAGGTCGTAGGTTCCGTCGTTGAGCCCTTTGAGCCCTTGCCGGAGTGTGGTGATGGGGTGGAACTTGATGGCTCTGCCGCTGTGGGAGGCGATGAGTTGGAGCAGGTCGTGGTCAAGACCGCCGATGGTGTCGTTGTAGGCGTAGAAAGTGATGGGCGCGTATTCGATGGCGATGTCGAGGGTGTCGCCTCCGGATTGCCGGTCGGCGATGTCTACCGGCCGGTCGCATCGGCTCAGAGCCGCCATGGCTGCGATAACTATGGCGAGCAGTGCGATGTAGAGCGCGGCTTGTTTTATTTTCGGTGCGGGTCGTGGACGAAGCATAGGGCAGGGGAGAGTCAGTTACCGAAATTCACGCTCACGCCCACTTGGAAACGTCGCGGGTTGAGCGGATAGTGGGGGATTGCGAAATAGTCGTTGCCGCCGAAGATTTTTCCGTTGGCGTGGGTATAGGTTACGAAGAATCGTGCTTTTTTCAGCCGGAAGTTGGCGTATATGTTGGCCATCAGGAAGTTGCCGCATTTTGTGTCGTTCTGGTTATGGAACGACATGATTGCGGGGTCGTAGCCGGGCGCGTTGTAGCGCGTGTAGTAGTTGCAGTCGATGCCGATTTGAACGTTCAGGACGCGTGCGATGCGGAATTTGGCGTAAAGGTTGCTGTACAGCGCCAGTTTCGGCAGCGGCAAAGCGTTGTTGTCGGAACTTGCCTGATAGGTGATGGTGTTTTCCCATCCGAGTGCCCGCCAGTGGAGGTCCTGTTTGACGGTCGCGCTGAACACGTGCATTGGCGAAGTGTGTTGTACCGGTGTGGCGAGCGTGTCGAAATAGATGTAGTTTTTGAGTGTTTCGTAGCCCACGTTGACGGTTGTCCAGGTGTGTGGTATTTTCAGTTCCCCCCCGATGCGCAACCGGCGTGTTTTTCCGAAGTTGTTGTTCCAGATGTGGTGGTTTGATGTGAAATGCCGCAGCAGGTAGGGCGCTTCCAGGTTTTTGAAATATCCGTAGGCTCTGAGCGAAGCGGTGTCGGAGGCTATTCTGACGCGTGTTTCGATTTCGCCGTTGATGTCGATGTCGCCCGCCACATCGCCTGTGATACCGAATTGTGCCGTTGCGCGGTATCGAATCACAGAGCCGTGTTGCCGGGTGATTTGTCCTCCGAGCCAGAGGCGGTGTTCACGGTGAAAGTGTGGCACAACACCCGGCGAGGCGTCCAGGCCTTTGGGCACGGTGTCGAGTGCGGAGATGGAGTCGGTGGCTTGTGTGTATGCGGCCACTTCGTGGGTGGCGTAGAGCCCCAGTCCGAAAGTTGCCCATCGGTTGAATCCTTCGAGCATGCTCACTCCGAGGGTGTTTCTCAGTCGCCATGTCCGTGTGGTTTCGTCTGTTCCGCCGAGGTGAAGGTAGGTTTTATCCCAGAACGTGGTGTCTTCAAGTCCGGAGTTGTTGATGAACTTGTGGCTTTGGTTGTTGTAGTCGATGGTGTGTATGAAACTGGTGACGGGCACATAGGTTTTTCCGATGATGGTGTCGGTGACAGAGTCGCGGCGGTATCGGTAGAACCCCAGTTTGTATCGGTGGTTGAGGTAGAATTGGGTGCGTTTGATGTTGTTTTGGGTTGAAGTTAGGTGGGTCGGAATGGACTTGTTGTCCACTCGGGTGACACCGCCCTGAACATCTTCGGGGTGGGTGATGTATCGGTCGTCGGTGATTCCGCCGTTTTCTTTGTTGGTGTAGTCGTAGTGTGTGAAGTGTGTCTGGAGTTCGTATCTGTCGCCGGTGTACGACCCGAAGAGTTTCCATGTGAAGTCTTTGTCGGCCTGGTATTCGTAGGAGCCTTTGGAGTAGATATAGTCGATGGCGCCTCCGGCCTGGAAGCGCGGTCCGGCATTGGCGGTGAAGAGCAGTTGGGTTCGGTCTTGGTGACTGTATTTATCGCCGCCGGTTGTGTATCCGGCGATGGTCATGGGTATTCTGGTGTTGAACCATTGCTGTTTTTCGGTGTTGTGCACCCACGGCGCGATGGCGTTTTCGAAGAAAAAGTCTGACGCGTCTGCCCTGTTGAAGAAGATCTGGTCTTGTCCGGGTGCGCCGTAGTTACCTGTTGTGGCCCAGGCGATGGACGGGAGCCATGGGATGGCGAACCGGTGGTAGTTCTCAAAAAGCGTGTCAACAGTGGCGGGGTATCTCAGCCCGAGCGGTTGAGATACCGTCCACGCCCTCGGGGGTTCGATGGTTTGTTTCTCGCTGGCGTGTGCCGTTTGCGTGCCGGCGAGGAATTTCACCGTCATCAAGATGGCAAGCAGCGTGTATCGGTTCAGTTTCATTACAGTCATAAGAAATGCAAAGTTACTACTTTTCCGGCAAACATTCGCAAAAGTCGGGATTTTTTGTTTTCCAGTTGACCTGATTTGAGTTTTTTGACCGAAGTTGAGAATTGGCGGCGCAGTTCAGATTTTGCCGTTTGGCCGGAATGTTGTACATTTGCAGGATATTTGAAAGCCGAGAATTATGAGTAAACTCACCGAAGCCCTGACGATGACCCGTGCCCAACGGCGCGGAATGGCTGTGGTGGTGCTGCTTTTGCTCGCTTCGCTGTTGTGGCTGTGGAAGGTAAGCCAGGAAACCGTTACGGTTACTTCGCGGGAAGTGGCCGCGATGGAAGATTTCAAGCGAACCTCCGACTCGCTTTTGCTGGCCAGGCAACGCGCCGAATCGCTCCGCAAACCGCGCCGCAATGCCAACAGGAAATCCAGCGAGTCTGACACAAAAACCACTTCGGCCAAGGCCGCATCGCCGGCGAAGGTGACCTCGAAAACACCTGTCAAAGATGCCTCGCTTGATGAACTGCCCGTGATTCCCCGTGAAAATTGATTCCACCCATATGCCTCACCCCACTTCACATATCACCCGATTGCCGCTATCGTTCAGCCAGCCGATGGTGATGGGAATCGTCAACGCCACGCCCGACTCGTTTTACGCCTACAGCCGTGCCGGCGATGTCGCTTCGCTTTGTGAGCAAATCTGCCGAATGGCCGATGAGGGAGCCGATATGATCGACATCGGCGCTTACAGCACCCGTCCGGGCGCGGGGCAGGTGCCGGTTGACGAGGAAAAGCGTCGGCTTGGCATGGCGGCCGAGGCCGTGAAGGTTTCCGGTGTGGGTCTGCCATTGTCGGTGGACACATTTCGCGCTGAGGTGGCCCGATACGCCGTTGAGCGGCTTGGCTTCGGAATGGTTAACGATATCGGTGGAGGTACGCTTGACCCGGATATGCTCGCCACGGTGGCCGGCCTTGACATTCCCTACATTGCCATGCATATGCGCGGCACGCCTGAAACCATGCAGCAATTCGCACACTATGACAACGTGGCCGAACAGGTGACCACCGAACTCTCCGAGCGGCTGCAAGCGCTGCACTCCGCAGGCGTGAAACACGTGATTCTCGATCCCGGATTCGGATTCGCCAAGACCTTGGAACAGAACTACGCCCTGCTCGCCGGACTGCAATCCGTCAAAGCCCTCGGCGCGCCCGTTCTCGTTGGGGTTTCCCGAAAATCAATGATATACAAACTGCTCGGCTGCACTCCCGAAAACGCCCTCAACGGCACAACGGTTGTCAACACCATCGCCTTGATGGCCGGAGCCGACATCCTGCGCGTGCACGATGTGAAAGCCGCCGTCGAGGCCCGGACCATCGTAATGAAAACCCGATCACCACACCCACCTATTAACACACAATCAACACCCATTTAATTCCACTCCGTTATGGCCAGTATGTTATTCTCCTCTTTCGGCATTAAGGCTATCATTGACATCCTGCTGGTAGCCACGCTGTTGTTCTATGTTTTCCGAATGATGAAAGATTCGGGCTCGCTCAATGTGTTTGTGGGTGTACTGGCTTTCGTCGTTGTTTGGGCTATTGTGTATAAGATTCTGGATATGAAACTGATAGGAACGATAATGGATAAGTTTATCGATATCGGTCTGATTATCCTCGTTATCTTGTTCCAAGAGCAGATCAAACGCTTTCTGATGGACCTCGGCTCGCACCGCGGATTCGGGTTTATCTCGAAAGTGTTTCTGCACAAAAGCGCCTCAGCCGACAAGCGTTGGATCTCCTCGGTCGTGCACGCGTGCATGAGCATGTCGAAATCGAAAACGGGCGCGCTCATTGTGGTTGAACGCGGAATGCCCCTTGATGACTATGAGCACACCGGCGACATGATTGATGCCCAAATCAACCAACGTCTGATTGAGAACATCTTCTTCAAAAACAGCCCGCTCCACGATGGCGCGCTTATCATCAGCGGAGACAAGATCAAGTCGGCCGGATGTATCTTGCCCGTCTCCCACGACACGTCACTGCCTCGCTATCTCGGACTGCGCCACCGCTCCGCGCTCGGAATCGCCCAAGCCACCGACGCCATCGCCATTGTGGTGAGCGAAGAGACCGGTAACATCTCCTACGCCTACAAGGGTGAACTCCATCAGAAACTCACCACTACCGAACTCGACCAAACCCTTTCCAATCTTTAAACTTCCCGATTTGACCCATGTTTGACATTCAAGGAACACTGGTGACTCTCGATGTGGTAGAGCGTTTTTTCTGCTGTGATCTCGGGGCCTGCCTCGGGGCCTGCTGCATTGAAGGCGATGCCGGCGCCCCCATCACCGAGGCTGAGCGGGAACAACTTGAGGCCGTTTTGCCCGCAATATTCGATGACCTGCTTCCCGGCGCGCAGGAAGAGATTCGCCGCTCCGGTGTGGCATACCGCGATGTGGAAGGAGAACTCGTTACGCAAATCGTTGACGGGCGAAACTGCGCATTCACCTGTTATGAGGCCGGCGGACTATGCTCATGCGCGATTGAGCGTGCCTATCGCACCGGAAAAATCGCCTGGCGCAAGCCCATCTCTTGCGCCTTGTATCCCCTCAGAGTGAAGCAATACCCCAGTTACACCGCCGTGAACTACGACCGGTGGAAGATATGCAAACCGGCAGAGGTGCTCGGCAGGCGCGAGGGAGTGCGGGTGTATGAGTTTCTGCGCGAGCCGTTGATTGAGCGGTTCGGCCAGGCGTGGTACGACGAACTCGCCGCCTCCTGCCGGCTCTACCTCGAGCAGTACTGCCGCGAGGATTAATCCATTTTTATCTCGGCCATCCGCTCAAATGCCTGCCTAAAAGCGTATAGCGGCATGCATTCCAGACGGTCTTGACTGATGAAAGGCAACATCGAAAGGCGTATGCCCGTGAGGTTGGTATGTTTTTGAAGAAAGGTTTTCATCGATTTTGAGCGCACGTTTGTTTCCGCCTTGACCTCAACGGGGTAGGCATGTTGACCTAATTGGACAACAAAGTCCATTTCTATGAGGGAATTCTTTACCGTATGATAAAACGTCGGAATCGAACCGCTTGCCAATTGCGAGGCGACAAACACCTCAGTAAATGAGCCTTTATACTCTGAGAAGATATTGTTTCCAATCAGTACCGCATCGGCTGGCGCGTGAACCATCGCTCCCAAAATGCCGACATCAAAAATGAATAGTTTAAAAGCAGTGTGATCCTCGTAGAATTTTAAAGGCATCTCCACCGAGGAGACAGCATTGATTCTATAGACCAACCCTGCATCAATCAGCCATTGAATGGCTGATTCAAATGCGGAGGCACGTGCACCTTTTCGTAGTGCACCGTAGACAAATTTCTTATTCTCTTTAGCCAACTGTGAAGGAATGCTATTCCACACCATTCGGATTCGTGCCAATTCGCTGATGGGAGCATGCTTTGAGAAATCCTGCTCATACTCAAAGAGTAATTGATTCTGCAATGCACGTACTTGTAGAAAATCTTTTTGGGTTACGAAATTCTGCACAACCGCAGGCATTCCGCCGACGTAATAGTACTGGCGGAGAAGGTTCTCGAATTCCATTTTCAATGAATTGATAACCATTCGGTCGCCATTAACAAGTTGGTCGGCAAGCAAGTCATGACCCAATGCCCTGATAAACTCTTCAAAATCCAGCGGATATAGTCGTAGAATATCCACCTTTCCAATGGGGAACGAAGTGTTTTCGTGCACCGAAATACCCAGCAATGAGCCCGCTACGGCTATATGAATATCAGGTGCGTCTTCGTAAAAGAATTTTAGTGCGGTCAGCGCTGAAGGGCATTCTTGTATCTCATCTAAAATCAGGAGCGTA
>CACYCT010000184.1 GCA_902772965.1 uncultured Bacteroidales bacterium
CACTTAGGCCGTACTCGCTGCGCTCGCACGCCCAAAGTGGGGCTAAAGAACTGCAACCTCTATCGAGGTTCTTCACCGGGTGCGGCCTTTCATCAGCGCCGGAGACCCTCTTCCGGAAAACAAAAAAATAAAATCGGCGCGGAATCCGATAACTGAATCCCGCGCCGGATAGATGTGGTTAAGGCGGATTATTTGATCACCTTGGTGGTTGTTTGGGTTCCGTCCACATAGTTGGTTACAACGATGTTCACGCCCTCGAAGGGTTCGTTGGAGGTTTGTCCCATCAGGTTGACATATCTCACGCTTGCCACGGGGCGGGCCTCGATGCCGTCGATGCCGGTTGAGGGATCGTCGAACTTGGCGGTGAGCAGGATGTCATAGTCTCCGGCAGCGAGTTTGGGATTGGTGGGAGCACTGGTGGACGTACCGAGTTCGGAAGTCGATTTCAGCGTCACATAAGCGATTTGTTCGGTGCTGAGGATGTTTCCGTCAGCGTCTTCCCAGCCGAGGAAGGTGAAACCGTCGTTGGGAACCACGCCCACGGTGTAGTTGATGGAGGCTATTTTGTTGCTTACTGAGGGGTCGGCCACAACACCATTACCGTCGGTAATCATATACGTGTCATCGCCGCCACTGGTCGTGATGTTGTCGGCGGTTATGGTAGTGTTGCCGATTTTGCCGTATACTTTTCCGGCTCCGCTGACGTTGGATTGGATCTTGACGATTGATCCGTAGTAGTCGCTGATTGTAAGGGCTTGCGCGCTCAAGGCGATAGCGGTCATAGCCACGAGGGCGAGAAGTTTGGTAATGATGTTCATACGCTGTTGATTTTATTTGATGATTTTGGTGGTCGATTGTGTTCCGTCGCTGTAAGTGGTCACAACGATGTTCACGCCCTCGAAGGGTTCGGTTGCGGTTTGTCCCATCAGGTTGACGTATTTCACGCTTGCCACGGGGCGGGCCTCGATGCCGGAAACCGAGGTGGGGGTGTGCTCAAACATGGCCGTGATGGCGATGTCGTACTCTTCGGTGTTGAGTTTGGGGTTCGCCGGTGCGGAGCGGCCTTCGCCGAGATAGGCCGAGGTGTGCAGGCTGATGTCGGCGATGGGGTCGGTGGAGAGCAGGTGTCCGTCGGTGTCATACCAGCCGGTGAATTTGTATTCCGCGTTCGGCAAAACACCCACTGCATAGGCGATGGTCGCTCCGGTGGTGGGGTCTTCATCGACGGTGATGTTGGCGCCGTTGAGGAGGGTGTTGCCTTGCACGCCGTTGCCTGCGGTGACGTTGTAGAGGTCATCGGCGCCGTTGGCCAGAATCACGTCCTCGTTCACGTTGTAGACAACGCCGATTACGGGGTACTCCGATTGAACATGACCTACGATGCCGTATATCTTGCCGGCGCCGCTGAGGTTCGACGAGATGCGCAGAATCGAGCCGTAGTAGTGGTTGCTCGTTGCCCAGGCGGCGTTGGCGGCAAGGAGCATGACCACGGCGATGACCAGACGCATCAGGGAGGTGGATTGTCTCATAATCAAGTTTGTTTAAGGGTAAATAATTTATTCCCGATCGGGAAACGCGATAGATTACGGCGGCAAAGGTAATGCTTTTTTCCATATTGAGAGACAAAAAGATAAATAAAAACGGAAATCGTGCAATTTTTGGCGTGTTGTTGCGTTATTATTACTAATTTTGCCGTTGATTTCAGATTGCCACCTGCCAAATGAACAAACTCGCACTGACATTTCTTCTTACAATTCTGTGTGTTGCAGGCGCGCGCGCGGACAAAACCGTGCCGTACTCCCACACGGACTCCATTGCCGTTGACCAGCCCAACTTCGCCACGGTAAGTTTTATCACCCTCTCGCCCCAGGAGATGATTTATTCCACGCTGGGACACAGTTCGCTACGTTTGGAGAGTCCGTTCAACGACCTTGATGTGTGCTGCTCGTTGGAGGTGGATGTCAAAGGAGTATCGGTTGGCGACTTCATCAAGTTTTTCGCCGGACGCGCCAACGC
>CACYCT010000185.1 GCA_902772965.1 uncultured Bacteroidales bacterium
AAGAAACACGACATGCCCACATTCAATGCCATCCGAGCTCTGTTCTGACTGCGCAATGGCGCGGCATGACTATCGGTGAACAGTTACCTCGATATAAGCAATAATCACTTGCTTGAGCATTTAAGTTGCAGTAGCAACAAACTTACCACGCTTGATGTAACCAATAATGCAGCACTTAAATATATATATTGTGAAAGCAACAATCTGTCTGCCCTTGACGTGAGCAAAAACACAGCGTTGATTTATTTGAGTTGCGAGTCTAATGGATTGACAACTATAGATTTAAATAACAATATACGGACTTTAAATTGTTCTCAAAACCAATTATATGAGCTTGATTTAACTCATAGCCCAGAGCTTGAAACATTAACTTGCAGGAATAACCATCTGTCTGTACTTGATGTGAGCAAAAACACAGCGCTTAAATCGTTAGATTGCACTTACAATGGACTGACTAAGCTTGATTTAAGTAATAACATAGCACTTGGACAGTTAACATGCCACCTTTCCACGCTTGATGTTAGCAAAAATACAGCGCTTGAATCGTTACGTTGCACTAACAGTTCTGAACTGACTACGTTAGATTTAAGCAATAACATCGCGCTTAAAAGTTTAAATTGCGAACTCAATGGACTAACCACGCTTGATATAAGCAAAAACACCGCACTTGAATGGTTAAAGTGCGGTCAAAATCGACTGACCGCTCTCGATGTTAGTAACAATATCGCACTAAAGACCCTTGATTGCACAGGAAGTGATGGTGGTGGAACCAATCAAATTACAGTTCTTGATTTAAGCAAAAATACCGCCCTTGAAAATTTATGGTGCGGCAACAACCAACTCACCGCTCTTGATGTTCGCAACAACCCTGGCTTGAAGCAGTTATATTGCGGACGTAACCTTCTTACAGCTCTTGATTTAAGCAAAAATACCGCGCTTAATGAATTTTGGTGCGAATGGAATCAATTAACAGAATTGGATTTAAGCAATAATACACTGTTACAGAAGTACTTTGTTGTATACACTAACCAAACCCGTAATCTTACCGCTGAGTCGGGAATAACGCCCGAAGGCGAAAACTTCTACTATTTTCGCCTTGACGACAATACCGACAATGACCAACCCATTTGGGCGCGTATGACAGAAACCAACTTCGGAGGAGTTGAATCGAAGTTTGATCCCTCTCGAGTTCTTGAATGGACTTCCGGCGGAAGTATCATTGAAGGTCAGAAACGTGTGGCAACCACAGCAAATGATATCAATCCACAGAATATCACAGGAAAAATCCTTTTGCTTACCGATGTAACAGAAGATCCCAATACCAACACCGCTTCCGGTTCTGTCAGTTATAAATACGATGTGAACAATTCCGTTGATCCCGACGGAAATCAAGGCGACTTCACCCTCAACTGGACGGCGCCCATACCGACGAATCCCATCACCGCGGTGACCGACCTGCGCGACAGTCGCGAGGCGGTGGGCGTGACGTACACCAACCTTGCCGGGCAGGTGAGCGACAAGCCCTTCACCGGCGTGAACATCGTCGTGACCCGCTACGACGACGGCTCAACCCGAACCGATAAGGTGATCAGATAAGATATACCCATACGAAAACATAAGGGCGTGCCACCTTTCCGGCACGCCCTTTTTGTGCTATTTATATTCCCACTGCGAGAGCGGTTTAGAATGTGTCAAAATGATATGTAACGGACACATGCCCCAGGCCTTCGGGCAACCCTAAGTCGGGGCTGTTTTTCAGAACTCTGCGTTGTTCGGCGTGCGGGGGAAGGGGATGACGTCGCGGATGTTGGCCATGCCTGTGACGAAGAGGATGAGGCGCTCGAATCCGAGGCCGAATCCGGCGTGTGGCACGGTGCCGAATCGGCGTGTCTCGAGATACCACCACATGTCTTTCATCGGGATTTTGCGGCGCTCGATTTCGGCGATGAGTTTGTCGTAGTTTTCCTCACGCTCACTGCCTCCGATGATTTCACCGATTTGCGGGAAGAGCACGTCCATGGCGCGGACGGTGCGTCCGTCGTCGTTCTGCTTCATGTAGAAGGCTTTGATCTCGCGGGGGTAGTCGGTGAGGATAACGGGGCGGCGGAAGTGTTCCTCCACAAGGTAGCGCTCGTGTTCCGACTGCAGGTCGACGCCCCAACTGACGGGGAATTCGAATTTCTTCTTGGCTTGGCTGAGGATTTCGATTCCTTCGGTGTAGGTCAGTCGCACGAAGGGTTCGCGCAGAACGCTTTCAAGGCGCTCGATGAGCGAGTTGTCGTACATCTGGCAGAGGAAATCGATGTCGTCGCGGCAGTGGTCGAGGGCGTATTTGACGCAGTACTTGATGAAATCCTCGGCGAGGTCCATGTTGTCGGTGATGTCGTTGAAGGCCACTTCTGGCTCAATCATCCAGAACTCGGCGAGGTGTCGGGGTGTGTTGGAGTTCTCGGCGCGGAATGTGGGTCCGAAGGTGTAGATGGCTCCGAGAGCCGTCGCTCCGAGTTCGCCTTCGAGTTGTCCGCTCACGGTGAGTGAGGTGGATTTTCCGAAGAAGTCTTGGGAGTAGTCGGTTGTTCCGTCTTCGTTTTTCGGCAGGTCACCGAGGTTGAGTGTCGTCACTTGGAACATGTCGCCCGCTCCCTCGCAGTCGCTGGCAGTGATGAGTGGGGTGTGGAGGTAGAAGAATCCGCGGTCGTTGAAGAACTTGTGTATGGCGAACGCGAGGTGGTGGCGGATACGGAATACGGCTCCGAAGGTGTTGGTTCGCATGCGCAGGTGTGCTTTCTCACGCAGGAATTCCAGTGTGTGCCCTTTTTTCTGCAGGGGGTAGGTTTCGGGGTCGGCGGTGCCGTAGATTTCCACGGTTTCGGCCTGGATTTCCACGGTTTGCCCTTTTCCCTGTGAGGCTACGAGTGTTCCTTCGACGTGCAGGCTTGATCCGGTGTTGATGGGTCGGAGTTGCTCTTCGGTGAATTTTTGCAGGTCGAAAACGATTTGCAGGTTTTTGATGGTTGAGCCGTCGTTGAGTGCGACGAACTGGACGTGTTTGTTTCCGCGTCGTGTCCGCACCCATCCTTTTACGCAGACGTGCTCGCCCACGAGTTCGGGGTTGAAGATGTCAACTATTTTTGTACGTTTGATTTCCATTTGGGGTTAGGTGATTCAAAAAGTGTTTGGGGCCGCGCGGGTGTGCGGCCCCGTTATGTGGGTTGTTGTTGGTGTTTATTCGAAGGAGCCTTGTTTGAGGAAGTTCACTTCTTCTTGTGTGAGGTAGCGCCAGCGTCCGCGTCCGAGGTTCTTCTTGGTGAGTCCGGCGAAGTAGACGCGGTCGAGTTTGACGACGTGGTATCCGAGCGATTCGAAGATACGGCGGACGATGCGGTTTCTTCCGGAGTGGATTTCGATTCCGGCTTGTTTGCGGTCGGTTGTGGAGACGTAACTCACGGCGTCGGCATGGATGGGTCCGTCTTCGAGTTCGATGCCGTCGGCGATGCGTTGCATGTCTTCTTCGGAGATGGGTTTATCGGTCCAGACGTGGTAGATTTTCTTTTTGATGAATTTGGGGTGCGTGAGTTTGGAGGCGAGGTCGCCGTCGTTGGTGAGCAGGAGCACGCCGGTGGTGTTGCGGTCGAGGCGTCCAACGGGGTAGATGCGCTCTTGGCAGGCGTTCTTGACCAGGTCCATGACGGTTTTGCGCTTTTGCGGGTCGTCGCTGGTGGTGACGTAGTCTTTGGGCTTGTTGAGCAGGATGTAGCATTTGCGCTCGGTTGCCACCACTTTTCCGTCGTATTCCACGATGTCCTGGGGTGTGATTTTGGTTCCGAGTTCGGTGACCACGTTTCCGTTGACGGTTACTTTTCCGTCGGCGATGAGTTGGTCGGCTTCACGGCGTGAGCAAACTCCGGCGTTGGCGAGGAATTTGTTCAGGCGCATTTGGCTGTCGGGATCCACGGGGGGCAGTTCGTAGTCGATTTGCACCGGACGCGGGGTGAAGCGCATTTGGGGGCGTTGGCCTTGATTCTTTTGTTTTTGTTGGCGTTGCTGTCCTTGCTGATAACCGCGCTGTTGCTGGTATCCGCGCTGTTGGTAACCGCCCTGGGGACGGTATCCGCCCTGCTGATAGCCTTGCTGGTATCCGCGTTGTTGGTATCCGCGTTGTTGATAACCGCCTTGCTGGTATCCGCCTTGCTGGTATCCGTCTTGCTGGTAACCGCCTTGTTGATACCCGCCTTGCTGGTATCCTCCTTGCTGGTACCCGCCTTGCTGGTACCCGCCTTGCTGGTATCCTCCTTGCTGGTACCCGCCTTGCTGGTACCCGCGCTGTTGCTGGTATCCGCGTTGCTGGTATCCGCGTTGCTGGTAACCGCGTTGCTGGTATCCTCCTTGCTGGTATCCGCGAGGTTGGTATCCTCCTTGCTGGTATCCGCGAGGTTGGTATCCGCGGGGCTGGAAGCCGCCTTGGGGATATCCGCCCTGTTGGTATTGGTTTTCGGCTTCTCCGGTTTCGGTATCACTTTCGCTGCCGTATGGGTTTGCGGAATCGAAGTTGGGTTGATAACTCTGTTGGGGATTGTAGCCTTGCGAACGGTAATGGTCTTGTTCTTCGGCTTGCGGCTCGCGATCGTATGCGTCCTGATTGTAGCGTGCGGACTCGTTTTCGTCCATAGTTGGGCGCACCTCTCCGATGCGGGGGCGCTTAGGTTTCTTTTCTAAGTTCTCGTCCATGATAGTGAACTGGGGATGGTTTGTAAATGAACTGTATGTAGTTGGAGTTTAAGGCCTCTCGGCCTGTATAGGGGTTGGCTTGTGGAGCGTGTGTTTTTTGGCAGTGCAAATTTACTGCTTTTTCTTTGGAGTTGAGCATGTTTGCACTTGATTTTGGTTTATTTAACAGTTTTACCAAGTCGGAAACTGTTCAGGGGTCGGGGAATCGTGACGTGATTTGACGTGATTTGCGTGTTAAGGTTTGCGAAAATGGGGATAATGGTCAAGTGGTTGGTATTTTTTTTGTACTTTTGCGAGTTAATCCAATTTCCCCTTTGTCTTATGAAGGATACCAATCAGCAATTCGACCAAGTGCTGGCTCAGTGCCGACAACTGTTTATAGCCAAGATGGCCGACTACGGCCCGGCGTGGAGAATACTCCAACCCGCCACCGTAACCGACCAGATCTTCATCAAAGCCAAACGTATCCGGACCGTTTGCCTCAACGGGGTGAACCGGGTGGGCGAAGACATCTGGTCGGAGTTTGTCGGAATTGTCAACTACGGCATCATCGGTCTGATACAGCTCCAACTCGGATTCAGCGACACCGTTGACATCTCCCGCGAGCGCGCTCTCGAGCTCTACGACCACTATGCCCAATCCACCAGGCAACTCATGACCCGCAAAAACGCCGATTACGGCGAGGCATGGCGCGATATGCGGCTGCTCAGTTACAACGACATGATTCTGAGCAAGATCCAGCGTACCAAGCAAATTGAAGACCACAACGGGAACACCAGTGTGAGCGAAGGCATCGAGGCCAATTACCAGGACATGGTCAACTACGCCATCTTTGCCCTGATCAAGCACAACGAGCAATCCGAGCAATGACCACCGCCCGCGCCAGCAATCCCTTAATCACCGCCGCGACCGTAATCACGCGAATCGTCGTGGGGGGAACTTTCGCCTTCTCCGGCTTCGCCAAGGCGATCGACCCGTGGGGAACGTACTATAAAATCACCGACTATCTGCTTGCCCTCGGTTGGGATTCCGCGCTGAGTCTCGCGCTGTGGTTCGCTTTCGTGCTCGCCGGAGCGGAATTGCTCCTGGGCGTGCTCATCACCGTTGGGGCATACCGGCGCTCGGCTCCCATCGCCGCACTGCTGACACTGCTCGTGATGACACCCCTCACGCTCTGGCTCGCCATCACCAACGCCGTGCCCGACTGCGGATGCTTCGGTGACGCGCTCGTGCTTTCCAACTGGGCCACTTTCGCCAAAAACCTGCTCCTGCTCGCCGGAACGCTTTTCCTGATTCTGTCCGGCACACGGGTTCGCGGTCTGTTCTACCCCGCAACGCAATGGCTCGTCGCGGCGACAACCATCGCCTTCGCCGCCTATATCGCCGCCCAGGGCTACTTTGTGCAGCCCCTGCTCGACTTCAGGCCGTTCAAAACCGGAACCCGAATCACCGCCGACGCCCACTCGAGCAACTCCACCGACTTCGCCTTCATCTACGAGCGCGGCGGACAACGGCAGCAATTCACCATCGACAACGTGCCCGACGAAGACTCCGGATGGACCTTCATCGCCCGCGTCGAACTGCCGCCCAAAGCACCTGCCGCCACCGCCGTCGATGCCCACACACTCGCGCTCGCCGACGAAGCGGGGCCCATGACCGACCAAATCCTCGCTTCCGACTCCAACGTGATTCTGATTCTGTTCCCAAACCTGTCGGACGTGAGCGTGGCACACACCTATATGATTAACGAAATCACCGACTTCGCCCTCGACAACGGTGCGGCGGTCTATGGCGTCACAGCCGCCACCGACAACGAAATCGCGCAATGGGCCGACCTCTCCATGGCCCGATACCCCATGCTCTTCGGCGACGACTCCGAGATAAAAATGCTCGCCCGGGGCAACCCCGCCATCGTGTTGCTCAGCAGCGGCGAGATCCGATGGAAGCGAACACTCGGCTCCATCACGCCCGAACACCTGCGGAAGCCGCAAGTGACCCTGCACAACCTCAGTGACGACTTCCGGCCGCGGGAGCAACTGCGGAACGCGATCGTCTCCTACGCCATCGCGCTGCTCGCCATTCTCGTGCTCAACCACACTTACACGGGACTGCGGCACATCAGCGCGCGCCGGAAAAGCAAACCGCAACAACAAAACAATAGCACAGACAATAACACAAACAATAACTAAAATTTAGACCAGATGAGAAAAAACATCGTTGCAGGCAACTGGAAGATGAACACCACCCTGCCCGAAGGACAACAATTAGCCAAAGACGTGTGCCAAGCCGTGGCAGAGCAAGACAACCTCAAATGCGACGTCGTGCTCGGCGTGCCCTTCACCCACCTCTGCGCCGTTAAAGCCATCATCGGCGACAAACTCCACCTCGCAGCCCAGAACTGCGCCGACCACGACCACGGAGCATACACCGGAGAAGTGTCTGCCCCCATGGTGGCCTCCACAGGCGCCGACTACGTCATACTCGGCCACAGCGAGCGTCGCGGATACTACAACGAAACCATCGAGACACTCCGCACCAAAGTGGACCTCGCCCTCGCCGCCGGACTGAACGTGATCTTCTGCTGCGGTGAGAGCCTCGAGCAACGCCGCGCCGGAACACACTTCGACATCATCCGCGACGAAATCGTCGGATCGCTCTTCCACCTCACCCCCGAGCAGTTCACCCACATCGTAATCGCATACGAACCCATCTGGGCCATCGGAACCGGCGAAACAGCCACAGCCGAGCAGGCGCAGGAAATCCACGCCTTCATCCGCCAACTGCTCACCAGCCAGTACGGCAACACCCTCGCCGACGACACCACCATCCTCTACGGCGGAAGCTGCAAGCCCTCCAACGCCGCCGAACTCTTTGCCTTACCCGACATCGACGGTGGCCTCATCGGCGGAGCGTCGCTCAAAGCCGCCGACTTCCTCGGAATCATCACCGCGTTCTGACGCGCGCCATCACATCAGAACCCCATCTCACCCTGCGGCGGGAATCGTCCCGACCCGCAGGGTGCTTGTTTTTCGCCATCCGGTCAAGCAGACCGCGAGCCATCAAATCCGAGGCCAAGTCGGTCACCAACTTCACAGTGCCGCGGTCATAAGCACGCTGCTTCGACATCGCGCTCCGTAACGAGGTCACAGCCCTCACAGCAGCCTTGCGCTCATCACGAAGACGCTTGTTCTCCGCACTCAAAGCCGGAACATCACCATGAATCACACCCTCAATACAGACACGAACCGCAGGACGCGTCTCACCGATTTCCGTAGTTTTTGAAACTTTTTCGCCATCAATCGCCGGATTCTCGAAATTTTCCACTAACTTTGCAACGGAATCC
>CACYCT010000186.1 GCA_902772965.1 uncultured Bacteroidales bacterium
AAATACGTTCCCGAGCAGCACACCGACTTCATCTTCTGCACCATCGGCGAAGAGGAGGGTTTCGTAGGTTCCACGGCCGTGCTGCTGATTTTCCTCGCCCTGATTCTGCGCGTAATCACCATCGCCGAGCGGCAGCACACCGCCTTCGGGCGCGTATACGCCTACTGCGTGGCGTCTTACCTCATCTTCCACCTCACCATCAACATCGGCATGGTGCTCGGTCTCGCTCCCGTGATCGGCATTCCGTTGCCCTTCTTCAGTTACGGAGGCTCTTCGCTGTGGGGATTCACCTTCCTGCTGTTCATCCTGCTCCGCATCGACGCCGACAGAGGACGCTACGGCGTGTGGTGACAGGAAATCAGACTCACATCCCCACACAAGTGCAAATTTTGCCCTTAGCCAGCCTGAGAAGTGCAATATAGCCTGAGAAATTCCGCAGAAAAGTGCGCCGTTCCCATTTATTTTCACTAAATTTGCAACCGGTATTCCCATTCCCTATCATCATCGGCGTCAACAGCCAATCAAACCCATCGCAATAATGAAAAAAATCCAAATCCCCGACAGTTGGTGGACGGCGCCGGCTCAGTCCGACACCGGACAGTTGATAATGGTGACCGGCCTGAGCGGACTTGAGACAATCAAGCAAACAGGTGTGTTCAACTACTGCATCGTTATCGAATGGCGCTACGACCCGCTGCCCGACGGCATGCCGCGCGACAACGACGCACACCTGATGGAACAGGTCACCGACGCGATTCAGGCCGAGTTCATCAGCGACCCCGTAGCCGTCCTCGTCGGAATGGACACCGGCGACGGCCGACGCGAGTACACCATCTACACACGCTCGTTACATATCTTTCAGCGGAAAATCAACGAGATTCTCACCCCATTCGAGCAACTACCGCTCGCGTTCAGCGCCTTCGAAGACCCTGACTGGGAACGCTACGACGACATCATGCAATCCGAGATTCAATTATAAGGAGCTCCCTCCAAAACCAACGCTACCATCTTTTCAACTATGAAGAAATCTATCCTCCTATTGGCCATCGCCATGCTTACGTGGGCTTCGGTTACGGCCCAAACGCCCAAGTCGTACGACGTGGGATACGTGTTCGTCTCACCCCTGAACTCGCATAGCAAACAACTGCTTAAATCGCGGGTGATGTCGACCATCGATGCCGGGCGCGTGGCGGTGAAATCAAGAGAGTCTGACGAAGTGACCTTCACACTGATCGATGCCGCAGAATACCTTGTCTTAGGAAATGGTCATTTCTATAAATACTATCCACCCGCCCAGGACTATGTGCCGGCGGAATATGTCTCGGCCGCGGAGTTTAAAAAGGCGACACGGGAGGTGAGAATCTATTCCGAAATTCCGGGAGGAATAGAGATTGGGAAGGTTTACGAGTTTAAGGTGCAGGACAAAAGCGAACCCGACAGGGCCACAATCAGAGCGATACGTCTCGCCGGGGCTGATGTGAGATTGGTCACCGAAGTTGATTACGAGAACGGTTTCCGCCCCTCGAAAACCGTCAACATGTCCGGCGAAACTGTCTTGGAGGTCGCATTTCCCGAGTATCGCACATATATGTATAAAGGACAACAGATCATGTTGGCGAGCAACCTCGCCGGCCAAGACTACAGCACACTTGCGATTGATGAGAACGGTGTGATTTATGCCGAGGACGACAAGGGCAACCGGCGCTTGGCCTCCGAGTTGTCGTTTGTGTTCGGCGAATACCCCACAATCGGTTATGCCGGCTGGATTTCCGACACCGAACTCGTGATAAACGACGTGCTGTACGTCAGATGAAAACATCCCCCGGGGAGGAATGACCACCCCACAGAAACACACACGCGGCGGAAAGACGATTGCTCTCCGCCGCGTGTGCGTTTAGATATCGTTAATCAACGGATTACATATTCATTCCGCCGTCAACTTGAATGACCTGTCCGGTAACGTATGCCGACATGTCGCTGGCGAGGAAGACTGCCACGGAGGCGATGTCGTCGACCGTTCCGCCACGGCGCAGGGGGATACGTTGTGCCCACTCCTTGCGCACGTCTTCGGGCAGGGCCTGGGTCATTGCTGTGTCGATAAATCCGGGGGCGATGGCGTTGGCGCGGATGCCGCGGCTTCCCATCTCCTGGGCCACACTCTTGGCCAAAGCGATCAGGCCGGCTTTCGAAGCGGCGTAGTTGGCCTGGCCGGCATTGCCGTGCACGCCGACAACCGAGGCCATATTGATAATCGAGCCGCCGCGCTGACGCATCATGATGGGTACCAGGGCGTGGGTGAAGTTGAAGGCCGACTTCAGGTTGACGTTAATCACGGCGTCCCATTGCTGCTCGGTCATGCGCAGCATGAGGCCGTCTTTGGTGATTCCGGCGTTGTTGACAAGGATGTCGATGTGGCCGAAGTCTTCTTTGATTTGTGCCACGAGGGCGGCTGTTTGCTCAAAGTCGGCGGCGTTGCCGGCATAGGCCTTGACTTTCACGCCGAGCGCGGCGATTTCCTGTTCGGTTTGGGTTCCGGTTTCATCGATAACGAGGTCGGTAAACGCGATGTCGGCGCCTTCGGCTGCGAAGCGCAGGGCGATGGCCTTACCGATTCCGCGGGCGGCGCCGGTGATCAGGGCGACTTTTCCTTCAAGTAGTTTCATAGGTTATATATGGTTTAGATGATTGGTTTTCGGGTTGCGAAATTAGTCATTTCGGCTGAGGTGGGCAAATAGGTGCCGGTTTCATTTCTTTTTTCCCAGCTGTTCCATCAACGCGTCGGCGAGCAGGGTGCCTTGCAGGTCGTAGCCCGCCTCGAGTTGGTGCAGGTGGTCGCCCGGGTTCATCAGCCCCGCGGCGACCCATTTCGAAGCCGCGCCGCGTCCGCCGGCAACGGCGTAGAGGTCCCATGTGGCGATTTTATGCCGACGGCCGTAGTCGAGAATGATTTGCCGCACGCGGTCCACGTTGTCGTTGATGGCGTAGGAAGTAACGGTTTTGTACACGGTTTTAAAGCGTTTCTTTCGTTTCCTGCCCACAGGCACTTTTGTGGCCACTTTGGTCGACACGCGTTTCTGGCACTCCATCGGCGTGGTGAGCAGCAGCGTGGCTTTGGGGTTGGCTCGGCGGATGGAGGAAACCAGGCTATGAATCGACGATTCCACGCCGGAGATGTTTCCGAAAGCCTCATTGGTGCCGAGCGAGATGATGATCAGTTGCGGCGCGAGGGTTTGGAGTTGCTCGCCGAAGCGGTTAACGCGGTTGTATGTATAATAGGTGGCGCCATTGTTTCCTATGGCGTGCAGCATCACGCCGCGCTTGTCGTTGGCGATCACCACTCCGTAGAAGTCGCTCTGGCAAGGAACGGTGATCGAGAGCGTGTCGGTGGAGCGACTGAGGTTGATTTCCTGCGCCCACGGCGAGCGTTGCCGGGCGAAATACACACTGTCGGCAATCATCGCTGTCTCATAGCCTTCACCCTCGGCGTGGAGCATGGTCACGCGGGAGAACCGGTCGGAATGGTTCTTGGCGGTAATGCGCAGCGTGGTGCGGGTGGAGTCGAAGCGCACGGCCACGCCGGTGAGCCCCATATCTGTGCTCCACGTGCGCGAGAGCAGCCGCGACGACTGGGCAACGGGGCGGGAGGATTTGAGAATGTAGTCGGCGGGCTCGTTGGTGCGCGCGAGGTTGAGCGCGGGCAGCAGTCCGCGGCCCCCGTTGCCGTATTTGTCCTGCAGCCGGGCGCGGATGGGGGCTGTGAACAGGTCGGGCTGCACATGGCTGTCACCGATGTGTATGGCTTGCCACTTCCCGTCGGTCCATTTCTTGGGGTTGGAAAGCGACTGTCTGAGCGCGCTCCAGTCGGCCCCGTTGAGGGCGATGTGGTTGGCCTCGGAGTTGATGAAATCTATTTCTTGCGCGTTGCCCATCAGCCCCACGAGCGCGACGAGCATAGCGAGGAGTATGCTTTGAAACTCTTTCATGTGGCAAAATTAATCATTTTTTCCGACATCACCCGCCGGCTGATGGTTAATGATTGTAATTGAAGAAGATTGGTTCTAAGAACCGGGGAAAAAAATTTCGTCTGAAAATTCTTATTAAACACATTTTTATGTCTACCTTTGCCGCCGAAAAGCCGACTCAACCGAAATCTGGCTGAGAAAACCTTCACAAAGAGCATCCCATTTGGGTGCTAAATACTTAATAATTAATCATGTTAGAAAAAACCAATGTTCGTTTCCGTCAGAGCATTGTCGTTCGGTTCTCGGGCGACAGTGGCGACGGCATGCAGCTTGCCGGCACGATTTTCTCGAACGTGTCGGCCGAGATTGGCGACATCATCTCCACATTCCCTGACTATCCCGCCGAGGTGCGCGCACCGCAAGGCTCGCTTAACGGCGTGAGCGGTTTCCAGGTGAACATCGGCCACGGGGTGCACACCCCGGGCGACGAGTGCGACGTGCTCGTGGCCATGAACCCCGCCGCCCTCAAGCAGAATGTGAAATTCCTCAGCCCGCGCGGCGTGGTTATCGTCGACATCAACTCGTTCCAGAAGGCCGACCTGCTCAAGGCTGAGTTCCAAACCGACAATCCTTACAAGGAACTCCACCTGAGCACGCAGGTTGTTGAGGTGCCCATGACCGAAATGGTGAAAGCGGCGCTCGCCGACAGCGGTATGGATCTGAAAGCGCAAATGAAGTGCCGCAACATGTTCGCCCTCGGACTGGTGTGCTGGCTGTTCAACCTGCCTATGAGCGCCACCCTGCGCTACCTGCAGCGCAAGTTCGAGAAAAAGCCCGATGTGTATGAGGCCAACGCCAAGGTAATCCGCGGCGGATACAACTACGGACACAACATCCACGCCTCCGTGGCCAACTACCGTATCGAAACCGACCGTTACCAACCCGGAATCTACACCGACGTCAACGGAAACAAGGCCACCTCGTGGGGACTTATTCTCGCTTCCGAGAAGAGCGGACGGCCGCTGTTCCTCGGCAGTTATCCCATCACACCCGCAACTGACATCCTGCATGAACTCGCCAAACGCCGCGACATGGGCGTGAAAGCCATCCAGATGGAAGACGAGATCGGCGGAATTTGCGCGGCCATCGGCGCCTCGTTTGCCGGACACCTTGCCGTAACCTCCACCTCCGGCCCCGGACTGGCACTCAAAAGCGAAGCGCTCGGACTCGCCGTGATGGCAGAGTTGCCGCTCGTGCTCGTTGATGTGCAACGTGGCGGACCATCAACCGGCCTGCCCACCAAAACCGAGCAAACCGACCTGCTCCAAGCCCTGTACGGACGCAGCGGCGAATGCCCCATCGTGGTGTTGGCTGCCATCTCCCCGTCCGACTGCTTCCACATGGCCTTTGAAGCCGCACGCATCGCACTCGAGCACATGACACCCGTGATTCTGCTCACCGACGCCTTTATCGCCAACGGCTCGTCGGCATGGCGGATACCCGAAGTGGGAGACTATCCCGACATCCACCCCAACTTCGTGACCAAGGACATGCGCGGCCACTGGACACCCTACATGCGCAACATCGAAAACGTGCGCTACTGGGCCATCCCTGGCACCGAAGGTTTCGAGCACACCGTGGGCGGGTTGGAAAAAGACTACAACACCGGCACACTCTCGAACAACCCCGAGAACCACGAGCGCATGGTCAAGGCACGCGAGACAAAAGTCCAGAACATCGCCAAGTTCATTCCCGAACTCGAGGTGCTCACCGAAGCCGAAGGCGAAGCCGACACCATCATCGTGGGCTGGGGTGGCACCTACGGACACATCTACACCGCCTACGAGGAACTCAACAAGGCCGGACGCCGAATCGACTTCGCGCAGTTCCAGTACATCAACCCGCTGCCGCTGAACACCGCCGAAGTGCTCTCCGGATACAAAACCGTGATTGTGGCAGAACTCAACAGCGGACAATTCGCCACCTACCTGCAGTCGAAAATTCCACATCTGAACATCAAACGTATCAACAAGGTGCAAGGCCAGCCGTTCATGGTACACGATATCGTCAACGGAGTGAAAAAAATAATGGGAGGCAAGTGATATGAACAACGACACTCAGAAACAATACCAACCCAAAGAGTTCAAAAGCGACCAGTCGGTACGCTGGTGTCCCGGCTGCGGCGACCACGCCGTGCTCAACGTGCTCCACAAAGCGATGGCCGAACTCGGCATCCCGCCCCACATGACAGCCGTCATCTCCGGAATCGGCTGCTCATCACGCCTGCCCTACTACATGAAAACCTACGGATTCCACACCATCCACGGACGTGGCGGAGCGGTGGCAACCGGTTTCAAGGTGGCCAACCCCGAAATGACCGTATGGCAGATCTCAGGCGACGGCGACGGACTCGCCATCGGAGGCAACCACTTTATCCACGAGGTGCGACGCAACATCGACCTCAACCTCATATTGCTCAACAACAAGATTTACGGCCTTACCAAAGGCCAGTTCTCCCCCACCAGCGACCGCGGATGCGTCTCCAAATCATCGCCCTACGGCACTACCGAAGACCCATTCATCCCCGCTGAACTCGTCTTTGGCGCACGCGGCACATTCTTCGCCCGAAGCATTGACGTCGAACTCCAAATCTCGCAGGAAATCATGGTTGAGGCGCAGAAGCACCGCGGCTGCTCAGTGGTGGAGATTCTGCAGAACTGCATGATCTTCAACAACGGCATCCACAAGTACGTCTCCGAGCGCGAAACCCGACCCGACAGAACCATCCACCTTATACATGGACAAAAAATGATCTTCGGAGAGGATAACGACAAAGGTATCGTTCAAGACGGATTCGGCCTGAAAGTTGTCACAATCGGACAAGACGGCTACACCCTCGACGATGTTCTCACGCACGACGCCCACTGCCAGAACAACTTCCTCCACCAGCAACTTGCCATGATGGACGGCCACGACCTGCCACTCGCACTCGGAGTGATCCGCGACGTGGAAGCGCCCACCTATGACGCCGAGGTTCAAGCGCAAGTCAACACCGTACACGGCAAAAAAGGCTTCGAGACACTTCGCGAGATGGTCATGGCAGGCGACACCTGGGAAGTCAAATAAATCCCGCCCGCAACATCTCATCTAACTCAACCGCGCCCCATCCGGCGCGGTTGAGTTTTGTCGTCACAAGTCCAATCATGGATTTTCAATTCTTTCCCCTTACCTTAAAAAGATTTAACAAGCCTCGGGGCGCATTGCCACATAAATGAATTTATGTATTTTTGCAAGTTGAAAAAACGAAAACAATCACCAAAAAAGATAAATCATCTGTTATGAGTTTAAACATCGTAGTGTTGGCCAAACAAGTGCCCGACACGCGCAACGTGGGAAAAGACGCGATGAAAGAAGACGGCACCATCAACCGCGCCGCCCTGCCCGCCATCTTTAACCCCGAAGACCTTAACGCACTCGAACAAGCCCTGCGCCTGAAAGAGCAACACCCGGGCTCCACCGTCGGAATCCTCACGATGGGTCCCCCTCGCGCGGGCGAAATCATCCGCCAAGGCTTATATCGCGGCGCCGACACCGGCTGGCTGCTCACCGACCGCCTCTTCGCCGGAGCCGACACCCTTGCCACCAGTTACGCCCTCGCGATGGCCATCAAGAAAATCGGACATGTCGACATCGTTATCGGCGGACGCCAGGCCATCGACGGCGACACCGCACAAGTAGGACCGCAAGTGGCACAGAAACTCGGCCTCAACCAAGTCACCTACGCCGAAGAAATCCTCAAAATCGAGAACGGCCGCGCAACCATTCGCCGGCACATCGACGGCGGAGTGGAAACCGTTGAGGCGCCACTGCCCGTGGTGGTCACCGTCAACGGAAGCGCCGCGCCATGCCGCCCATGCAACGCAAAACTCGTGATGCAATACAAACGGGCCACCTGCCCGATGGAACGCACAGGCGACGAACCCTGGAGCGCGCTGTATGACCAACGCCCCTACCTCACCCTGAACCAGTGGAGCGTGGCCGATGTCGAGGCCGACCCGGAACAATGCGGACTTAGCGGGTCTCCGACAAAAGTGAAATCGATTCAAAACATCGTCTTCCAGGCAAAAGAAAGCCGCACACTGACCGGCTCCGATGCCGACATCGAAGAACTCGTAACCGAATTGTTGAACGAGAAAATTATAGGATAACGCCCCATGAATAACGTATTTGTATACTGCGAGACAGAAAATCGCACGGTGGCCGAAGTGTCGCAAGAACTGCTCACTAAAGGACGCAAACTGGCCGACGAATTAGGCGTTGAGCTCCACGCCGTGGTGGCCGGAACCGATATCCGGAACCATGTCGAAGACCAAATCCTGCCCTATGGCGTAGACAAACTGTTTGTCTTCGACGGCCCCGGACTGTTCCCCTACACCTCCGCCCCGCACACCGACATCCTCGTGACCCTCTTCCGCGAAGAACAACCGCAGATCTGCCTCATGGGGGCCACCGTAATCGGCCGCGACCTCGGGCCGCGCGTGTCCTCCTCGCTCACCAGCGGACTCACCGCCGACTGCACCCAACTTGAAATCGGCCCGTACGACGACTCCAAAACCGGACAGCACTACGACCAACTGCTCTACCAGATCCGACCCGCTTTCGGCGGCAACATCGTGGCCACCATCGTCAACCCCGACCACCGGCCGCAGATGGCAACCGTACGCTCGGGCGTGATGCAAAAAGCGATTTATGAGGGCTCAGCCCGACACGAGACAGTCTATCCCGATGTCACCAAATATGTAAGCGACGAGGCCTATGTCGTGAAAGTGCTCGACCGCCATGTCGAAGCCGCCAAGCACAACCTCAAAGGCGCTTCAATCGTAGTCGCCGGAGGGTATGGCGTGGGATCAAAAGAAGGATTCGACATGCTCTTCCAACTCGCCCGCGAACTGCACGGCGAAGTCGGTGCCAGCCGCGCCGCCGTCGATGCCGGATGGGTTGACAACGACAGGCAAGTAGGCCAAACCGGCGTCACCGTACACCCCAAAGTGTATATCGCCTGCGGCATCTCCGGACAGATCCAGCACATCGCCGGAATGCAGGATGCCGGAATCATCATCTCGATCAACACCGACCCCGACGCGCCCATCAACCGCATCGCCGACTATGTCATCACTGGCTCGGTCGAAGAAGTTGTGCCCAAGTTGATTAAGTATTACAAACAAAACAGCAAATGATTTTCCACCATGGCCAACTATAACATTCCCGAAATCACCTTCCAACTCAATCACCCCCTGATGCGCCGCATCGTTGAGTTGCGAGAAAAAGGTTTCCAAGATGCCGAAACCTATCCCGACGCTCCCGTTGACCACGACGACGCCATCGAAAACTACCGCCGCGTGATTGAAATCACCGCCGAAGTGGCAGCCGAAATCATCGAGCCTAACTCGGAAGACGTCGACCTTGAAGGACCACACCTGCAAGACGGACGTATGATTTACGCCTCGAAAACCTTCGAGAACCTCGACGCCACACGCAAAGCCGGACTGCACGGTGTGTCGATGCCCCGACGCTACGGCGGTCTGAACCTGCCCAACGTGGTGTTCTCCATGCTCAGCGAAATCATCTCCTCGGCCGACGCCGGATTCCAGAACATATGGTCGCTCCAAAGTTGTATCGACACCTTATACGAGTTCGGCTCCGACGACCAGCGCGAGCGGTTCATTCCACGCGTGTGCGCCGGAGAATCGATGTCAATGGACCTCACCGAGCCGGATGCCGGAAGTGACCTGCAACGCGTCATGCTCCGCGCCACGCCCGACCCCGAAAACAACTGCTGGCGCCTCAACGGCGTGAAACGCTTCATCACCAACGGCGACAGCGACATCCACCTCGTGCTCGCACGCAGTGAGGAAGGCACCAAAGACGGACGCGGACTGTCGATGTTTATCTACGACAAGCGCGACGGCGGCGTAACCGTGCGCCACATTGAGCACAAACTGGGCATCCACGGCTCGCCAACGTGCGAACTCGTGTACAAAAACGCACGCGCGGAACTCTGCGGAAGCACCCGCATGGGGCTCATTAAATATGTGATGGCCCTGATGAACGGCGCACGCCTCGGTATTGCCGCGCAAAGCGTCGGCGTGGAGCAGGAAGCCTACAACGAGGCACTCGCCTACGCCCGCGAACGCATGCAATTCGGAAAACACATCATCGAATTTCCCGCCGTGTTCGACATGCTCTCGCGCATGAAAGCCAAACTCGACGCCGGACGCGCGCTGCTCTACCAAACCGCACGCTACGTTGACGTCTACAAAGCCCTTGAGGACATCGCACGCGACCGCGCACTCACTCCCGAAGAGCGTCAGGAAATGAAACGCTACCAACGCATCGCCGACGCCTTCACACCGCTGGCAAAAGGCATGAACTCGGAATACGCCAACCAGAACGCCTACGACGCCATCTCGGTTCACGGCGGCTCAGGGTTCATCATGGAATACAAGTGCCAACGCCTCTACCGCGACGCGCGCATCTTCTCCATCTACGAAGGCACAACCCAACTCCAGGTGGTTGCCGCCGTGCGCTACATCACAAACGGCACGTACCTCTCCATCATTGAGGAAATGCTGCAAAACGAAGTCGCAGAGCAGTTTAAGCCGCTTAAAGAACGCGTAGCACACCTCGTTGACCTTCTTCGCGAAGCCATCGATGCTGTCAAAGAAGCCGACGACCAGGACACACACGACTTCCTCGCGCGACGCCTCTACGACATGACCGCCGAAATCATCATGGCCCTGCTCCTGCTCGACGACGCGACCCGAGACGCCGACCTGTTCGGCCGCAGCGCAGCCGTGTACATTCCCATGATTGAGGCCAACGTCATCGGACACCACGCTTACGTCAAAGCCTTCGACCCGTCCTGCCTGCAGGACTTCCGACAGGAATAAACACGCCACAAAATAAGAAATTTTCCAAGCGTAGCGTTTCCGGCACAAGAAATGCTACGCTTTTTGCAAGTAACGTACAAAAACCATAAACTATGAAGACATTAGGAAACATTATCTGGGTCTTGTTCGGAGGCTTTGCCATAGCCATCGAATACTTCTTTGGAGGCTTGGCGATGATGCTCACCATCATCGGTATACCCTTCGGGCTGCAAAGCATGAAGTTAGGCATACTCGCCCTGTGGCCTTTCGGCTCCCGCGTGCAGCAAAAAGAGCACACCGGAGGGTGCCTGAATATGGTGATGAACGTGATATGGTTCTTTGTGGGTGGCGTATGGATATGGATCAGCCACATCTTGTTCGGCCTTCTGTTTTTCATCACCATTATCGGAGCGCCATTCGGGAAAATGCACTTCCGGTTAGCCAAACTCGCCCTCTCGCCATTCGGAAAAGAAGTGGTGAGTAAATAAACGGAACACTCCGAACGCAATGAGGGAGTGTCATAATTCCGGCGCACCCTCGTTCAGGTGCCTTTCGTACAACTGACTACGCTGAACGTACATCGGCGGCATTTCTCACAAACGCGAGAAATGCCGCTTTTTTGCAGCCCAATTGGACTAAACACTCGGAATGGAGATACCGTCGAGTTGGCGATACAGATTCAGGGCGTACACGTCTGTCATGGCGCTGATGTGGTCGAGCACGGCTTGGATTTTCTCGAAAGTGCCGGGCGCGTGAACGTCGTACTGCTCTGGGAACTTGTTGAGCAACAACTGCGAATAGTTCCGCTCCGGATGAAGCACGGCGCCGATGAGCTTGTCAAGAAGCAGATTGATGATCCGATTGCCCGCCAAGTCGACATCAACCACATATGAGGCCCGGTAAAGCCGGTCGTAAGCGAGGGCGGAACATCGCTGATAGCCCTGCGCGGCAAGGGGTGAGACGTGCTCGATGAGCGTGCCGGAGAACGTGCCGAAAAGAATCTCGTCTTCGTGCTCCACAAAAGTCTGGGCACACTCACGCACAAGCAACCCGATGACGCACGAACGCAAGTATCCCACTTTCTCGTTCGGGTCGGCCACGGAGTTCATCACCCGCTCTATATGCTCGCGGCGGTCACCCTCAAAGAAAGACAAGAGTAATTGCAGGGTCCGGTCGGTGCTGATGATTTTCAGTTTGTGGCCGTCTTCGATGTCCATCACTTGATAGCAGATGTCATCGGCGGCCTCGACGAGATACACCAGCGGGTGGCGGGCGTATCGCTCCGGACCGAGACGGATCATACCCAACTCGGATGCGATAAACTCAAAGGTTTCGCGCTCGGTGGTGAAGAATCCGAATTTTCCTCCATCGTGCGCGTACGATGATGCCCACGGATATTTCACAATCGAGGCCAACGTGGAGTAGGTCATCGCGAATCCTCCCGGCCGGCGACCTTTGAATTGGTGAACCAGCGTGCGGAATGAATTGGCGTTGCCCTCGAAACGCGTCAGGTCGGCCCATTGCGCATCATTAAACAACGGTCTAAGTTCCAATCCGTTACCCTCCGTAAAATAGGCTCCGATCGTTTTCTCTCCCGAATGGCCGAAAGGGGGATTACCCAAGTCGTGGGCCAGGCAGGCCGCGGCTACAATCTCACCCATATCAAGCAACTTGCCCACCCACGGCTCACCCGCGTATCGCTCACGGAGCGACAAAGCGATCTCGCGGGCCAGAGACTTACCGACACTGGAAACTTCCAAACTGTGGGTCAGCCGGTTGTGAACAAAAATGCTACCGGGCAAAGGAAACACCTGCGTTTTGTTCTGCAACCGCCGAAAGGGTGAAGAAAATACAAGGCGGTCGTAGTCGCGCTCAAAGTCGGAGCGCACACCGGTCTTGTCTTCATGATAATGTTCCAAGCCCAATCGCTTGTCGCATATCAATCGGTTCCAATTCATCATGGTTAAGGTAGTATAAATGGGGGCACTTGTCTGGCGTTGACAAGCATTGTCATTGTTTGAGTTTACGGTCGAAGAAGTTAAGCACGCGTTGGTAGAGCGGTTCGCGAACGCCACAACCGTTGATGGAGTGGTTCATATTGGGGTAAACCATCATCTCAAACTGGCTGCCGCGGCCGTGGAGTTTCGCGATGTACTGCATAGCGTTGATAACGTGCACGTTGTCGTCTGCGCTGCCGAACATGATCAACAGGTCGCCCTTGAGGTTATCAACCTTGTCGAGTGGCGCGCTGGCGGCATATCCGTTGGGGTTCTTCTCGGGGGTGAGCATAAACCGCTCGGCGTAAACGGTGTCGTAGAATCGCCATGAAGTCACGGGGGCGATTGACACACCTGCGGCGTAATGGCTGTCGGGGTGTGACATGGCCATCAGCACCTCGTATCCGCCGAAACTCCAGCCCCAGATACCGATTCGGTCGGCGTCGACCCAGGGTTGCGAGGCCATATATCGCGCGGCAGCAATCTGGTCGAGGGTCTCGTAATGTCCGAGGTTGAGGTATGTGACCGATTCGAAGGCTTTGCCTCGCCCGCCGGTGCCTCGCCCGTCAAAGCAGGCAACGATGTAGCCTTGCGTGGCGAAATAGTTCTCCCAATCCATCTTCCAGTTGTTGCGCACCTGTTGCGAACCCGGGCCGGAGTATTGCGACATGATCACAGGGTATTTCCGTGTGGGGTCGAAGTCTGTGGGTTTGATAATGAATCCGTTAATGGAATCACCGGCATCGTTCACGAAAGCGACAAACTGCCGCTGGGGCACGTTGGGGGCGGTGTATTTGGCGCGGTAGGTATCGTTGGTTTCGAGTTGACGCACAAGGGCTTGCTTGCGGTCGGTTCGGCAAACGGAGTACTGCGTGGGAGTTTGCGCGTTGCTGAATGTGTGGATATAATAGGTGTAGTCGGCGCTGAAAGCGGCGGAGTTGGTTCCCGAGGTGGCGGCCACGGGCTGCATGCGCGCGCGGTTGTCGGTCCGCATCACAACGCGGTTGAGCGGTCCGTCGGTGGCTTGATAGTAGTAATGTCCGCGGCGGGCGTCGTAGCCGTAGAAGGCGGTGACGGGTTGTTTTCCCGACGTGAGCGCGCCAAGAAGTTTGCCGTCGAGGGAATAACGGTAGAGTTGGCAGTATCCCGAGCGCTCACTGGGAATAACAAAGGTGTCGTCAAAATAGGCCACGTTGCGCGCCATCTCGGAGTCAATCCATGTGGTGGACTGTTCCTGATACACCTGTGTGGCTTGACCGCTGGCGGGGTTGACGCGGTAGATGCGCAGGTCGTTCTGGTCGCGGTTCAGGGTCATCACCATCAGTGCGTCGGGCCGTCCGGCGTAGGCGATGTGCGGCACATAGTCTTCGGCTGTGATGGGCAGGCTCATTCGGCTGAGCGAACCGGTGGCAAGGTTGTAACTATGCACGCTCACGATGGCGTTGGGCTGCCCCGCAACGGGGTATTTGTAGTCGTATGAACCCGGATACAGTGCATAGTCGGCGTTCGGGTGGCAGTCGCCTTCGTAGAGGGTCATCGAGTACATCGGCACGTTGGTTTCGTCCCAGCGGATAAAGGAGAGGGTCTGTCCGTCGGGACTCCAGGCGAAGGAGTTGATGATTCCGAATTCTTCCTGATACACCCAGTCGGGCACGGCGTTTATTATTTTGTTGATTTCGCCGTCGGTGGTGACTTGCGTTTGTCGTCCGCTGACAAGGTCGGCGATATAGACGTTGTTTTGGCTGACGTATGCCACATGTTTCCCATCGGGCGAGAGGGTGGCGATTTCCTCGTTGGGCCGCTCGGAGAGGGGTTTGAGGGTTTTGTCGGCGCGATTATAGATGTAGTAGTTCGCGCGGAAGGAGTGTCGGTAGATGGGTTGCGAGGCGGTATGGAGGAGAATCCGGCTCTCGTCGCGGCTCATCTCATACCCGTCCCAGCGGCGCACTCCGGCGGAGGCCATCACGGCACTGTCAAGCACCACGGCCTCGCGCTCGCCGGTGGCGTAACCGGAGCGGACAATGGTGCGGCCGCGGTCAATGAGTTGGTAGTAACTTTTTCCGTTGGCGGCGGGTTTCACGGCTCCGATACCTCGGGGCGAAACGGGCGAGAGAACGAAGTCGCTCAGTCGCAAGTCGGTCTGCGCCTCCGCGCCGAGGGCGAGGGCAAGCAGACAGAGCAGGGTGAGTGGGGTTTTCATCAATATCGGTTCTTTTTCGGTGTATTATCTGGATATTTCCGTTCGATTTTCGAACAGGCAGGAGTCGAGGAGGGTGCAGATTTCCTGCAAACCGTTGTCGTCGGGCCAGGCCATGTGCCCGCCCGAGTTGAGCGAGAACTCGTTGTCGTAAATGGCCGAGTAGTGCCATTGCTCGCCATCGAGCACTTCGAAGCGCGGCTGGTAGCTGTTTTTATAGTCTTGCATACGGTGTTCCACAATAATTCGTGCCACCTGGCCGAGTATGGCACTGTCGAGTGTGACTTTTCCGGGCACCGGGGCCGACATGCCGGTGCTCGAGAGCGACACTTGCCCGTTGTCGAGCAATTTGAGGCGATACTCTTGTATGGGCTCAACGGTGGTTCCGCTCACAACGTAGTTGAACTCGATGAGGCGTCCCGTAGGCGGGGGATTCTTCGGCCCCCGACACCGGCATGCGGCCATGGCAATGGCTATGATGAACACGGCGGCGATGATGATGGCGGTGCGCATAATCAGATGTGTTTGGGTGATGGATAAGATTGTGGTCTGTGGCGGCGCGTCACTTCAATCCGGGCCAAGAGCCTTTGATTTTTTTGGGTTGCGTGTACATCGCGGGGCAGTTGCTGATAACGAAGTGGTCGGTTCCGTCGGGGCGCACAACTTCCACACCGCGCCAATTGGTGTCCCAGCCTTCACTGTCGATTTGCAGGTATATCACAGTTCCGTCGAGCAGCTCGCTGTCCTGGTATTTGGTCACCGGATTGACGCGCACTTTGATTTTGTAGGGAAAATCGGGCGTGTAGGCATTGGTGTTTTTCGCTCCCACCATCAGGGCGGCGGCAAGATACGGACGCGCATAAGAGGCGTCTTCCACGTTCATCACCTCTTTGAGTTGCCGCAGCGTGGAGTTCAGGTTGGTGGACGTGTTGTTCAGTTCGAGCGCCTGTCGGCCGAGGTTGGGGTCCCGGCGGTACATCTCAAAGGCCATCACCTGAAGCGCCACAGCGCCTTGAGGCTCTTTCCCGAGAGTGGATTGGAGGGTCCGGAAGTCGGCTATCGTGGCGGGGATGCCGGTGAAGGTGATGGTGGAGTTCTGTGTCTTGTTCCACTTCTCGTGGTTGATGCGTCCGTTAATCTCATAGGTGAATCCACCCACGGAAGCCTGAACTTTGCTTTGGGCATCGCTTTTCTCGGGCGTCATCGAGGCCACTGTCTCTACCACGTCGCGCGGGTTGTTGACGGTTTGGTTCACTTTGCTCTCGATTTTCTGTTTCGCTTTCTGTTTGAGTCGGTTTCCGAGATTTCCGAATTGTGCCGAAGCGGCCACGGGAGTGAGCAGGAGCGCGGCAAGGGCGAGTAACTGAAGGGTTCGTTTCATAGGTTAGTAGTTTTGGATTAGTATTGAAGTTAATGTATATATTTAAGAGATTAAACCGCGGAATCACAATGGTTTAATCACTTTATAGTTCTTCCAGTTCTTAGCCTTCTTATAGGCCTCGAGCGATTGTGCGGGAACGTACAACTCCACCTTGTCGTTGGTCACTTTATGGAGCGTGGGCGGAGTCACGGCATGACATTCCACGCGCAACAGGTTTGGGCATTTCTCGGCGATTTTCTTACCTACTTCCTTGATGGACGCGGGTAAGATGATCCGGCTCAGAGGTGTGCCGCGGAAGGCGTTGTCGTTGATGCGTATCAGCCCGTCGGTAAGGGTGATTCTGGACATCGACGAGCATCCCCGGAAGGCTTCCTGCCCGATTTCGGTGAGTGAAGACGGAGTGATGAGTTCTGTAATTGAAGAGCAGTCACGGAAAGCGTTCTTGCCGATAATTGACAACCGATCGGGTAAGACCACATTTGTGAGTTTTTCGCAATAGGCAAGGGCTTTCTCTTCGATGGAGAGCAGAGTTGAGGGGAAAGAGATGGCAGTCAGCGAGGAGCAGTTGTTGAAGGCGTCTTTGCTGAGTTTGGTCAGTCCGTCGGGAAGCGCGATCCGCTGCAGGGAATTGCACCCCGAGAATGCGCTCTCGCCGAGGGATTCCATGTGCGACGGCATTTCGATCTCAATCAGCGAAGTGCATCCGCTGAATGCCTCGTTACCGATAGCGGTCATTTGTGCCGGCAGGTTGACCGAGCGTAGGTGTTTGCACCGCATGGCCATTTTGCCGGGCACGGCCCGCACGCCGTCGGGCACATCAAGGGCGGTGATGGCCGCGCCATAGAACGCGCCCTGGCCGAACTCGCGCAAACTCTCGGGCAGTTGCACACTCGACAGTTTACAGTTCTCAAATGCATAGGGCGCGATCAACTCTACACCATCGGGAATGACACAACTCCCGCTCATCGCGGCCGGGTATTGAATCAACACGATTCCCCGGCTATCGTACAAGGCGTTTTGATAACCGCTGTAATTGACGCTTCCGCGGGCAACCTCGATGGTTTGCAGACTGTTCATTGTTCCGAGGCGGTCATTCTCGATACGCGCCGAGGCGGGGATGAGCAGGCTGGTCAGCGATGTGCCCGTAAACGCGTCCCGGCCAATGAGTTCCACGCCATTGGGCAGGTCAAGTTGCCGCACAGGCACGTTTTTGAACGCTTCCCGGCCAATCTCGCGCAAGGAGGATGGTAAGTTTATGTTTGTCAGCCGTTTGCAGTCGCCAAAGGCGTAGTCTCCAATCACTTCAAGCGAGTTTGAGAGCCAAACGTAACTCAAGTCGGAGCAGTCCTGAAACGCTTTCTCATCAATGGCGCGAACCGTTGGGGGCATGATCACCTCTTCCAGCGAGTGACACCCTTGAAAAGCGCGCGGGCGAATGACACGGATGCGGTCGGGCAACACAATGGACCGGAGATGAGACGTGTAGGAGAACAGTCCGGAGGCCACTTCAGAGTTGTCCCGCGCCCGGCCTGACGAGGGCAGCGTGGCGAACTCAAGGTCAAGGTCGAGATAGTTGTCCACCGACCGGTCGCGGTCGTCAACCACCTTCGAGCGTGAGCAGATCTTTTTGATGAACTTGATGTCGGCATCGTTCAGCGGCCCGTCGATGTGCAGCACGCGCACGGTTTTGAACACATCGGGCGAGAGTCGTTCCTCAAGTGTGCCCGAGCGGTCGAGGCGCACACTGGCCACGTCGTACTGGTGCCGCGAACCGAACCGGCTGTTGTAGTGACGGTCGGAACGCGAGTATTGCCCCGACATGGAAATCGGCATCATCACGGCCAACAACAGCATCAGTCGCGAAAGTCCTGAGAATAAGTTTTCACACATAAATTTCAAACTCGTTTTCAAAAAACATCGCAAAATTACAAACACTCCCCCGAAATACCAAAGAAGTAACCAACTTTTCCGTCCGAGAATGCGAAAAACCATTTTCCGGCACAAAAAAAGCAGACAAAAGAACTTCGACTATTGCCCATGTGAAAGAAAATTTGTAATTTTGTGCTTTGATAAATATATAATAGTCCAAACTTTAATTTTGAAGCGATGGGATTTAAAGAAGTAAATGACTTACGCAAAAACGGACAGTTACGCGAGGCTTATGATTTAGCCGCACGCGAAATTGACCAATCCCCGAACGACCCTTGGTCGTACCGGGCAATGTTCTGGGTGCTCTACGACATGGCTCGTGCCGAGCAGGAACAAGGAAACGTGGAGCAGGCCATGCTCATGGCCGACGCGATGAGCGAACTCATCCCCTCAATGGATGAGCAGGGCGAGCCCGTTGCGATGAACGCGCTGAATGCCCTGCGGCAAACCATGCTGCCACACTACCAGGAAGTGGCCCAAGCAACCGAGATGGCCATCAACGGACAGGCCGCCGAAGCCTACCAACTCATCGAAGAGGCCATCATCACACGCTCGCTCGACCCGATGCTGCACGAACGCGCGGGTTGGGTGATATGGCACCTGTTGTGGAACTGCGGACTGCAAATGAGACCGCAACACATCGTCGACGTGCTTATCGCCTACTTCACACTCAGCGGAATCAAACGCCCGTCAACACTACACTCCCGCATCCTCACAGCCGCCCTGCGGGCGACAAAACACTACCCCGACTTCGACATCACAAACCTGATGAAACACTGGGGTATAGAAAACTTCACCGAAGAAGACTGGAAACCCTACAGCATCGGCCAGAAAGAATACCCAAGCCTCGTAGAGCAGACACTCACGCGATACATCGCCCGCCAGAAAATGGCGCGCGCCCTCGACTATCCCCAAGAAATCATGGACCTGCTCGAACGATTCTGCGAGAACTCGCCGGAGAACTACAACATGAAACGCTACCTCTCCCTGGCATACTTCGACCGCGGCGAGAAAGAACGCGCACTGAAACTGCACAAACAACTCGTAAAACGCCTCGGCCGATTCTACGTCTGGCACGAACTGGCAAATATGCTCACCTTTAACCTTGACCTGAAAACCTCAGCCCTGTGTCAGGCTCTGCTGGTTGAAAAACAAGAAAAATTCCTCTGCGACATCCATCGGGAACTCAGCTGGGAACTCGTGCGAGAACAAAACTACCCCGCCGCTCTCAGAGAACTGGAAATCTACAAAAACATCCGGAACAAAAACGAATGGGACTCCTCGTGGAGATACGCCCAACTGCGCCGAAAAATCCCCGAAGACACCGTGCCCACAACAGACAACACACGCCTGTATGAGCAACGCGCGCAGATGATCATCGACTGGGTCTTCGACGACATCGAACCCACACCCGTTGTACTGACCGGAACATTCACCGACAAGCGCGGCAACCACCTCGCCAAACTCATCACACCCGACCAACGTACAGCCATCGTGCCCATCAAGCAGTTACACCTCAACCACAACTGCTACACCGCACGACTCGTTGACGAACCCAACGGACGCATCCGAACCGTCAACCTCCAGGTGGCCCAACCCGAAGACGTGCTGCCCTACTTCAGCGAAATCGTTTCCGGAGTGGTGCGGATCTTCAACGGACGGGACGGACGGACTTACGGTTTCCTCGACCAGACATTCGTGCCCGGAACCCTGCTCGACGGCGTTCAGGACGGAGACACCATCACCGTGCTCACAGAACCGCAACCCGACGGCAGACGACGCGGACTGATCAGGCTCTGAAATTTTGCCGGCGAAACCTTTGGATAAATCAATAAAAACACATAACTTTGCACATCCGTCGTCCCTAAACGGACTTTAAACAACACCACCTTTATCAACCCACCCCATGAGCATTCTCAAACAAGGCGACCAAGTTGACAAATACAGAGTTGAGTATGCCATCAAAACGAACGCCTACTGCGAAACCTATCGCGTGGCCGACGACGATGGCAACCCATACTTCATGAAACTATACATAATCAAAAACACACCCAAAAAACTACTCACTGACGAAGGAAAAGTACTCGAAATCGAATACTCAAAAAGAATAAAGCACAAAAACATCATCTCCTACATCGACAGCGGAACATTGATGATTCCCGAAGGAGTGTGCCACTATATGATCAACATCTACTTCCACGGCGAAATCCTCGCCGAGAAAGTGGAACGTGAAGGCCCACTGAAACTTGAGGAGGCCAAACAGATCTTCACCGGCGTGCTCGAGGCTCTGAAATACCTGCATGACGAACTACACCTTTGCCACAACGACATTACCCCGGCAAACATCATGCTGTCGGCGCAAACCGGCGGAGAACCCGAACTGATTGACATGGGACACCTCTCCCCGCCCGTAGACGGAAACACAGCACCCTTCGACACGTCAGACCTTGACCCCGCCTACTGCGACAACCGCACATTCCTGGTGAACTATAAAGAGGCTACCGACGTGTTCTCGGCTGTGGCCGTGTTCTACTTCCTGCTCACGGGAATAGCGCCCTGGAATATTTCCTTCGAACCCGGAACACCGCGCGCGCAGGCCATCCTGTCAACTAAAAGCAAGCGGAAATCACCACTTGACCTCGACGGAATAGACGAGCAACTCATCAATTTCTTCCAGCGCGGACTTGCCGGGAAAAACGACGAACGCTTCAAATCGGCAAACGAAGTGCTCCAACTGCTCAAAGACCCATCCGAGGTGAAACCACCCAAAAACGACTCAAGTTCGGGTATTGCCAGCAAAGGCAACTCCTCACGAAACGAACAAGAGGATCACACCTCAATCGACGTTCGTGTGCAACGCGGCGGAGGAAACGGATTCAAAGACATCGCCGGCATGGAAGATATGAAACAAATGCTCCAGCAACGCGTCATCTTTATCCTCCAAGACAAGGAAATCGCCAAACAATACCGCCTCACACCGCCAAACGGAATGCTCCTGTACGGCCCTCCGGGATGCGGTAAAAGCTTCTTCGCCGAAAAATTCGCTGAAGAAACAGGATTCGCCTTCATCTACGTCAAAGCCTCCGACCTCGGCTCGGTATACATCCACGGAACACAAGGCAAAATCGCCGAACTGTTCAAACTCGCCGAGAAAAACGCGCCGACCGTACTCTGCTTCGACGAGTTCGACGCCTTTGTGCCCGACCGAACACAAGACCTCGGTAACCACCATGCCGGAGAGGTGAACGAGTTCCTCTCACAACTCAACAACTGCTCAAAACGCGGCATCTTCGTAATCGCGTCCACCAACCGACCCGATATGGTAGACCCCGCCGTGCTACGAACAGGACGTATCGACAAACTCGTTTACGTTCCCCTGCCCGACTACGACGCCCGACGCGAAATGCTCGCCCTGTATATGAAAGACCGGCCCGCCGACGAAATCAACTACGAACGCCTCGCCGAACTCAGCGACGGATATATCGCCTCCGACATCGCATACATCGTCAACGAAGCCGCAACCATCGCCGCCTTCAAACGCGAGCACATCACGCAAGAACTCATGGAAACCACCATCCAGGCCATCAAACCCAGCCTCAAACCCGAACGCCTGCGCGAGTACGAGGCCCTACGGGAGAAAATGGAAGGAATCGGACGTGGCGCCGCACTGCCCCACGTCGGATTCGACACCAAACAATCCGAGTAATCAACAATACCTGAAATCAACTAACAATCCAATACTCACCATTAAATCTATCTGACTATGGCACTCAAAGACCAGTTCTGGGCATATCTCGAAAATGAGGGATATCGTCCCCAACTCGATGAATCCGACGGCGAGATCACATTCAAACGCGAAGGACTTACCTACAGTTTCTACCCCGATGAGAATGACGAAAACTTCTTTGCCCTTCGCCTGCCCGCCATCTATGACGTGAACGAGGAAAACAAAGTCGCCGTCCTCCAGGCAATCGACAAGGTTAACAAAGACCTCAAAGTGGTCAAACTCTACACCCTCGCAGACAAGACCGTTTTCGTGGCCTTCGAAATCTTTATGGACCAATCACCCGAAATCGACTCCATCGCCAACCGGGCCATACCCCTGCTCGCACACGCGCGCCTCGCTTTCTACCGCGAACTCGAAGACTGACACACACCAACTCCACTGAAACTCTCCTATCGGAAAAACGCCCGCCCCGAAAACCTCGGGACGGGCGTTATCAATTATTCAAGTGAATTGTCATAACTCGGCAAGTTGCTCGGCAGTGGGGTTAACCAACGCAATCTTTCCGTCGGCGGAGACCAGGAATGAGCAATACCGACCCTGCTGACGCCAATTATGAGCCAGACGATCGGCCTCTCCCGAAGCGGGAACATACACGGAACCCGACTCCAAGCCGTCAACATGCGAAAGAACGGAAACCATCTCGGCGTCATCGGCCAAGTTAACCGACATGTGCCGGAACGTGCCAATCTGTTCAGCCAGACGACTGTAACGGATATTGTCAAAACGCGATTGCGGCTGAGACGAAGACCAGAAGGTCACAACCACATATTGCCCTTGCAGGCTTGCAAGCGAAAGCGATTCGTCGCCATTGCCAACGTTGAGCGAGGGAGCATGGTAACCTACACGTCCGTCAGCCACAGGAGCATAATAAGCCGACGTGAAAAGCAATACCATAGCAACCGTCACAAACGTAATGAGCGATTTAGTCATTGAATACAATTTAAGTTCATACATGCAAGCGGCACAACCGACATCCGTCGTTCCACACCGCCCGAGCCGAGTTTCGGCTCTATTTCAGGCCGCAGCCTTTCCCGAAAGGGGCTGCAAAATTACACATTCACTCAATACCGGCAAAAACATTTTTCAAAAAAAATACATACAAATGTTAAATGAATAAACGCAAACAACTGACTATAAGCAACATAAAACAATTCTATGCAACAGTTACGCAAACGCGCGAATCTCCGGCCACATGCTGCCGCCGCGTTAAGCGACTTTTTTTCACAAATAATTCAACAGAGCCGCGACCCGACTATGGCCGACTTTTTGTAATTTTGCGTCTTAAAATACAATCTCGAACAACCTATGTATTCTCTTGATTTCGTTGTAACCACAAGCACCTGCGACGCCGATGGAAAACTACAATTCTTCTCGGCTTTGCAGATGATGCAGGACTGCTCGGAAATGTGGCTCGAGAGTGAGCCAACCGTTGCGCGCTACTTCACAGAAAATCAAATGACTCAACTGTTAGCCGCCAGGCAGGTGGAGGTGGTTCGCGTGCCACGCTTCCGCGAACGTCTGCGAGTAACCACCTCGGTCTATGAAGTGAAACCTATGTTCGGATTCCGAAACACCTTTATATATGATGCCAACGGCGAGCCGTGCTATCGCTCGTGGTCGATGGGCGCGTTTGTCGACACACGCTCAGGCAACCTAAGCCGAATCGACACAGACGTGATCAACTCAGTAACAATCGAGGAAAAACTCCCCATGACCTATGGCGACCGGAGAATACACATTCACACAGAGCCGGCCGGCACTCCGGAACCTATTCGCCTGCAACGCTGCGACATCGACTATAATCGACACGTCAACAATGCCATATACGTTCGGATAGCGCAAAATCTGCTACCCGACGGGTTCTGCATCGGAGCCATGCGCGTGGAGTATCGGCGACCGGCGAGATACGGAGAAACACTCCAGCCCTACGTCTACCACATCGGCCAAACCATTGTCATTCAGATGAAAGTCGGCACCGATGAATGTTGCCTCATTGAGTTCACTCCAACCGAAGAATAACCAAAGCGACAATCACGAACAAGATTTGCCCGACAAAGTTTTTTTGCGTAATTTTGTGCCCATGAAGCTATTCCACATCATCTTCATTTGCCTCGGGAATATCTGCCGGTCGCCGGCAGCTCAAGCGGTAATGCAGAAAATTGTCGACAAACGGCAACTTTCCGACCGGTTTCTCATCGACTCGGCGGGCATTAGCGCTTACCATCAAGGTGAACTGCCCGATAGGCGTATGCGTGTACACGCGCGGCAACGGGGATACGAACTCACCCACCACAGCCGACCCGTCACGTTCAGCGACCTTGACCAGGCCGACCTCATCGTGGCCATGGACCAGGCCAACGTTGACGCCCTGCATAACCTCGCCGCAACACCTGAGCAAGACCGGAAAATCACACCCATCGGACAGTTCATTCGTTTACTCCGCCGCCATTACGACTTCGTGCCCGACCCCTACTACGAAGGAAGCGAAGGCTTTGAACTCGTGCTTGACCTCCTCGAGGACGCATGCGAGAATCTGCTCGAGTATATCCTGAAAAATCAATCCACCTCATAACCTATGTCACCGATTAAACACCTCCTCTGCCTGCTCGCCACAACACTGTGCGGCCTCACAACCCTCGCCCAAGCACCCGTTGAGGTGCGATGGGAAATGGGTCGGCACGACGCCGAACCGGGCTTCTACTCTTCCCGATTTATCATAAAAAACACCTCCGGAGCGCCTATCGAAAACAACTGGCAACTCTACTTCAACCAGTTCTCCCGCGCGCTCAAAATGCCTGAACAATCACAGGTGGACATCCGCGAGGTGTCGACATCTTATTATCAAATCCAACCCAACGCGCGCTATCGCACACTCGCCGCCGGCGACTCTCTCATCGTTGACGTGCTCATGAAAGGAAGGATGGTCAACAAAAACTATCGTCCCGCCGGCACACACCTTGTGCTCAACGGCGACACCAACCACCCCATCCCCGTCACCCTCCAATACGGACCCTATGAACGTCCCGAGCAATGGCGTGTGGAAGGCCCCTATCCCGACGGAAACTACGCCTACGCCTTCAACCAAACCGTCAACAACATCGGCGACGCGTACACAGGTAACGACTACGACATCTTCCCTAACCCCAAATCGGTTGAGATCCACAACGGTGTCACGCCCATCGGGACTATGGTGAGCGTTAAAGCGCCGATCAATTTCAAGTTCTGGAAGCGCTCAAGAACAAAGGAACTGCTCACCACCTTGCTGCGCCAACGCGGCATATACGTCGCCTCCGGGCAGAAAACCGTGGTTCAACTAAAAACCGACAAGAAAATCAGTTCCAACCCCGAAGCGTATACCCTCGATGTGGACAACGGACGCATCACCATCGCCGGCGCCACGGAAGAAGGACTTATCAACGGTATCTACACCTTCGTGGCCGCACTCGACCACAGCAAGCAACACAACCTGCAGAACGCCCACATCGCCGACGAGCCCGACATGCACTACCGCGGTTTTATGCTCGACATCGCGCGAAACTTTACAAATTTTGACAACCTCAAGCGATTCATCGACCTGCTCGCATACTACAAAATCAACCGTTTCCAGTTCCACTTCTGCGACGACGAGGCATGGCGCTTGGAAATTCCCGGACTGCCCGAACTCACCGATGTGGCCTCACGACGCGGATGCACCCTCACCGAAAAGGGATTTCTCGCACAAATCTTTGACGGAAACGGCAACCCCGACGACCGAAGCCAAAGCGCAAACGGACACCTCACCCGAAGCCAATTCATCGAACTGCTACGCTACGCCCACCTGCGCGGCATCAAAATCATTCCCGAAATCGAAACGCCCGGACACGCCCGCGCCGCCATCATCGCCATGCGCAACCGTCTGGAAAACACAGGAAACAACCCAACCACACCGCAATACATCCTTTGGGACAAAGACAACAAGTCGAAATACACCTCGGCACAGTCGTACCACGACAATGTGCTCAACGTCGCTTCCGAGGGCGTGTACGCTTTTATCGACAAAGTTGTCACCGAACTGCAAGCGATGTACAAAGCCGCCGGACTCAAACTCGACGTGATCCACATGGGTGGCGACGAGGTGCCCATGGAAGCCTGGGAGCAGTCGCCCGACGTGCAGGCGCTCATGAAACGTGAGAACCTGCGCAACGCGCACGACGTGAACGCCTACTTTATCCGGCGAGTCACCGACATTCTCTACCCCCGGGGAATACTTGTCGAAGGATGGCAAGAAGTGGCCCAACACCGCTCAGCGGAATTCAACCGCCACATCGCGCCGCGATTCGCCGGAGTGAACGCGTGGAGCACCGTCGGCCGGCGCGACACCGTCCCCTACGCCATAGCCAATGATGGTTACCCCGTGATTCTGTCGAACGTGACCAACTTCTACATGGACATGGGTTACAACTGGCACCCCTACGAGCAAGGACTGCACTGGGGCGGAAAGGTTGACGAACTCGACGCGTGGAGCGCCCTGCCGATGAACATCTACGCCAGCGCACGCACAACCATCAACGGCGACCCAATCAACGTGGCCAACGCCCACGTCGGTAAAACAACCCTTCGCCGGCCCGAGAACATCATCGGCGTGCAGGCACAACTGTGGGCCGAGACCATTCGCAACTTCGAACAGGTCCAATACATGACCCTGCCCAAAGTGCTCGGACTGGCCGAACGTGGATGGAACGCCACACCCGACTGGAGCCGACACCTTGACAACACCGCCGCTTACGACAGCGCGCGCCACCAGTTCAGCCTCAAAATCGGAACTCGGGAACTTCCCCTGCTCGCGCGAATGGGATACAATTTCCGTGTGGCGCAACCGGGTATCAAACTCAACGGAAACACGCTCATGGCCAACACCATCTATCCCGGAATGGAAATCCACTATACCCTCGACGGCTCCGAACCGAACCTGCTCTCGCCACGCTGGACCGAACCCGTGACACTTTCAGAGATTCCTCCGGTAATCAAAGCGCGCGCATACTACCTCGGTAAAGAATCCGTCACCACACTGTTATTCACAAAATAGCAACACCCATGATTCGGCGTCTCACTCCGGCGATTCTCGTGGCCACTCTTTTTGCCGTGGCATTCTGGGGCCTTGACCGCTGGGCTGTGAACAACATCGATGACTTCGGTTACTCCCTCGTTTCCCGCTGGCAACCCACCCCCGACGGCGGATACATCGCGCAAGACCGGCCCGTCAACACCATGGACGACGCCATTGCTTCGCAACGCGTCGAGTACATGCACAAAAACGGACGGTTTCTCGTGCACGCACTCACACAATGGTTCTGCGGCGCGGTGCCGATGAGTGTCTACGCGGTGTGCAACTCACTCGTGTTCGGCCTCGCGATGCTGCTGCTCTGCGTTTCAGGGATCCCACCAGAACGGCGCAAATGGCCGGAACTGCTCACCGTGCCTTCACTGGCTTGGCTGATGTGCGCCACGCTGATGTCAATGTCGCTCGGAGCCGTGTCGGCAAGCCTGAACTACCTGTGGACCACCGCCGCCACCCTTGCCGTATTGGCCGCATACCGCCACCTTCGGCAACGCCCCGCCCCACCCTACCTCCTGCCCGTGATTGCCATCGCGGCAGCCATCGCGGGAAGTATGCAGGAAAGTTTCTCCATCGGAGTGTCAGTAGCCCTTATCGTTGACTGTTTTGTCTGCAGACGGCAACAAAACCCATCTACGGTTTCACTCATTCTCGGATACCTGGCCGGCACAGCCACGGTAACCCTCTCGCCGGCCAACTTCGCCCGAACGGCCATCGTGGGAATCGGGCCAAACCTCGCGCCGATAAAAGACCTTGCCACCGAGCCGGTGGTGATATGCGCGGTTGTGGCGGTGGGCATCGCTTTCATCATCAACCGCCGGCAACTCGCCGACGTACTCCGCCAATTACGGGTGTGCATCATCGCGGCCGCCGTGGCCACGGCATTCGCCTGCCTCGGCGCCTACACAGGCCCATGGCAACTGATAATGGTCCACGTGATGGCCTGCGTAGTTTTGATTCGATTGCTCATTTCGACTCGCCACTTCGGCCGGGTGGCCTTAATCATCCTGCCCGTGATGGCACTCACCTACCTGCCCACACATCAACTGCGCCAAACCCTATGGGCCGACCAGCAACAAGTCTATGCCCAAGTGCTCAGCCCCGGAAATCAGAAAATCATCGAGATCTCCAACGCCGTCGAGCACTACGCCCAAGCGCGGCGACAACCGCTTTGGTTCCTCTACGGCCACCATGTGGGCTTTAACCTGCGCGCACTCGTCAACGACAACCAACGCTGCGGAAACCCACTGCTCTCCGCATTTGTCACACGCGGACGCGACTTCGACCGCGTTGAGGCTGTCGTTCCATTAAAACCGACAGAAATCGAGCATATTTGTCAGCAACCGACAACCAACCGAAGAGCCGCACACCCCATCGCAAACGACTTCGCCGCAATCACCCTGCCCGAGCAATACAACCGCGACCAGGTCACACTCAAAGTTGCCCTGAACAAACGTAACCGAACCTCGCACACCACCCTGCGGGCCAACCAAGTGTTCCACTACAAAGAACAATACTATTACATCTTTACCTACAATAACTACGCCGACCACGTCACCAACAGCGAATACCACATAAATGATCACATTCCCTAACTGCAAGATAAACCTCGGATTGAACATCGTGGCGCGCCGAACCGACGGCTACCACGACATTCTCACGTTGTTCTATCCCGTCAACCTGACCGACATCCTCGAAATCGTGCCCGCGCAAAACGGCGAAACCACGCTCAACATCACTGGAAACGCCGTCGACTGCCCGATGGAGCAGAACCTCGTTATCCGCGCCTACCGACTGTTGCAAACCGAGTTCAACCTGCCGCCCGTGGAAATCCACCTGCATAAACACATTCCCGACGGCGCCGGACTCGGAGGCGGATCGAGCGACGCCGCTGCAACACTGCGTATACTCAACGAGATGTTCAACCTCGGCTTGAACGAAGAACAACTCGCCACACGCGCCGCCACACTCGGCGCCGACTGCCCATTCTTTATCTACAACCGCCCCATGCTTGCCTCCGGAATCGGCGACATACTCACCCCCGCCAAACTCTCCCTGCGCGGACACACCATCGTGCTGGCCAAACCCGACATCAACATCTCCACCCGCGAGGCTTACGCGGCCATAACACCCGCCATGCCCGAGCACACGCCCGAACAGATCACCGCATGGCCCATCCAGCAATGGGACGGACACCTGACCAACGACTTCGAAAATTCAGTCTTCCCCCTCCACCCCACCCTGTGGCAACTCAAACTCAACCTCCTCGGCGCCGGAGCGCAATACGCCGCCATGAGCGGATCGGGAAGCACCATCTATGGCATCTTCGAAAATGACAAACTGGCACAAGACGCGGCACTGACACTGACATCTTGCCGCACTTTTGTCATACCTATGACATAAAAAACACACCGGCAACATTTTTGCATATTACCTTGAGTAAATATCATTACAACTATGGCAAAGAAAAACAAGAAACAAGCCCAACCCGAAAGCGACGAAAACAACAAACAAACCGCCGCCCAAGAACAGGCCACCCAAACCGAGACCCAAACCACCGGACAGGAGACACAACCCTCGCCCGAACAACAGATACAACAACTCCAAGCCCGCCTCGAAGAGCAGAAAAACGAATACCTCCTGCTCATGGCCGAGTTTGACAACTACCGCCGGCGCACACTAAAAGAACGCCAGGAACTCATCAAAACCTCCACCGAGCGAGCCATGAAGGAACTCCTACCCGTGGTTGACGACTTCGAGCGCGCACTCGACGCGCTTGAAAAAAGCGGCGACCTTGACAGCCTCAAAGAAGGTGTCAGCCTGATTCACAGCAAATTCATCAAATACCTCGCACAACAAGGCGTCAAAGCCATCGAATCAACCGGAACAGACTTCGACCCCGAACTGCACGAGGCCATCACCATGTTCCCCGCCCCGGACGAGGCAATGCGCGGTAAAGTGGTCGACACCACAACCCGAGGCTACACCATTAACGACAAAGTGCTCCGACACGCCAAAGTGGTCGTCGGACAATAATCCCCATACTCACCATGGCAGAAAAACGCGATTACTACGAAGTGCTCGGCGTGCCACGCGACGCCAAGACCGAAGACATAAAAAAGGCTTACAAGAAACTCGCCGTCAAATACCACCCCGACCGTCAGCAAGGCAAGTCGGAGCAGGAGCAGAAAGACGCCGAAGAGAAATTCAAAGAAGCCACCGAAGCCTATTCCGTGCTCTCCGACGACAACAAGCGACAACGCTACGACCAGTTCGGTTTCGCCGGCGACCAGATGGGCGGAGGCGGATATGGCGGCTTCGGCGACTTTGACCTCAACGACATCCTCAACAGCGTGTTCGGCGGGGGATTCGGAGGCGGCTTCGGATTCGGAGGAGCACGTCAGCGCAGCCCACGCGTCAACCGGGGCAAAGACCTCCAGACACGCGTCAAAGTCACCCTCTCAGACATCGCCCACGGGGCGCAAAAGAAAATCCGCGTACCAAGAATGGTGGCATGCCAGTCGTGCAAAGGCACCGGCGCACGCGGCGGAACCGCACTCAACACCTGCCCCAACTGCAACGGAACAGGCGTCGAAACCATCGTCCGACGCATGGGGTTCATGCAAATGCAGCAACAACAACCCTGCTCCCACTGCCACGGAACCGGAAAAATCATCAAAGAACGCTGCCCCGACTGCGGCGGACAAGGACTGCTCCGCAAAGAGGACATCATAGAAATCAATATCCCGGCCGGTGTGGCCGAAGGAATGGCCATGCGCGTGAGCGGACGGGGAAACGACGCCGTTGGCGGTGGCGTGCCGGGAGACTTGATTGTGGTCTTTGAGGAAATACCCGACCCCCAACTCCAACGCGAAGGGAACCACCTGATTTACAATCTCATGATCGACTTCGCAACCGCAACACTCGGAGGAAAAGTCGAAGTGCCCACCGTTGACGGAAAACTGCTTGTCACCATCAAGCCCGGAACGCAGCCCGGAACCATACTCCGCCTGCGGGGTCAAGGTCTGCCCTCGCAGGACAGTTACGGAAAAGGCGACCAACTCGTCAACGTGATGGTCTACGTGCCCGAATCGCCCAACGAGCAACAACGCCAACTCATCACGCAACTCTCGCAAACCCCAGGATTCAAACCCACCGAATCGGCCAAAAACCGTATCTTCGCCCGACTCAAACACCTCTTCGACTAACCCTCACAACCGCTTATGGGAAGAAAACACAACCACAACGTACCCCGAGCCGAACGCGCACCCATCATCGTCAACGCCCGCGAGCCGGCCAAACTGCTCGACTTCGTCATGCACATTCTCGACGGTATCAGCCGAAACAAAGCCAAGTCGATTCTCTCCCACGGCGGTGTCAGCGTTGACGGACACGTGCAAACCCACGTCGACTTCCCCATTGAGCCGGGCAACGTGGTCAGTATAAGCCGTACACCTCAAAACACCACCAAACCGAATCCGAAACATTTCCGAATCGTTTTCGAGGATCAGTGGCTTGTTGTGGTCGACAAAGAGCCCGGCGTGCTCTCGATGGGCGTCGGCGCCGGGAGTTTGAACATGAAGTCGCTCCTTGACCGCTACTTCGCCGAATCCGGCCAGCGATGCACCGCGCACGTCGTTCACCGCCTCGACTGCCGCACGTCGGGACTGATGATTTACGCCAAGTCGTCCGACGTGCAGCAAACCATCGTGCGCGCCTGGCGCGAGACCGTCACCGACCGACGCTACGTCGCCGTCGTTGACGGAATCCTTGAGAAAGACTCGGGACGCGTTGAGTCCTGGCTCAAAGACACGTCCAACATGAAAGTCATCTCCCGCCCCACCGACCCGGGCGGAGGCAAATTCTCCGTCACCACCTACCATGTCCTTGAGCGCGCCAAAGAGCACACCCTGATCGAACTCAAACTGCTCACCGGACGCAAGAACCAGATCCGAGTCCACATGGCCGACATCGGCCATCCCGTCACCGGCGACGGCAAGTACGGCCGCCAGACCCAACCCGGATCGCGCCACTGCCTGCACGCCTACAAAATCGCCTTCACCCACCCCGTCACCGGCGAGCAGCACGCCTTTGAGACACCCATCCCGCCCTTCTTCCTACGGCAACTCACATAGTTCCGACAGATTTCAACCCATTAAGGTGGGTTCTCTAAATTACCAGCCGATTTGAGCCGAGACAATGGCAGCGACTTGCTCAAGATAGCGGGCATCGGTGTCGTCGAATGTGCTCAGGTGCTCACTATCGACATCAAGCACGGCAACCACCTGTCCGTCTGCCCCAAAGAGCGGAACGACAATCTCGCTGCGCGAGGCTGCGCTGCATGCGATATGGCCGGGAAACTGCTCCACATCAGGCACAACGATTGTTACGCCGCGCTCCCACGCAGTTCCGCACACACCGCGACCTTTCTTTATCGTGAAACACGCCACAGGCCCCTGGAACGGTCCGAGTTCCAACCGTTCCCCGTTAACAAGGTAAAATCCAGTCCACCACCACTTCATCTCCGCGCTGAGCAACGCGGCCACATTGGCAAGAATCCCGATGCGGTTGGATTCTCCGCTGATGAGCGAGCGCACCTGCTCCACGAGCAGGGCATAGTGATCTTGTTTGGTTTGCATAAAGATGGGGAATAAGAAGATTATCTGATAAAATTGGTGGCGATTCGCCGCGGTTCCTGCTCCGGCCATTGTCCGGCTTGACGAAGGTTGGCAACGGCTTTAATCAGGAATGCCATATTGCGCCCGAGCACGCGCATGGTTTGGCAACCCTCCTCGTCCTGTAGCACCTGTTCGGGCGTTTGTCCGTGCACCTCGTTCCAGTATCGGCTTGAGGCGATGGGCATCTCGCCGTGGAGGAAGTATTTGTTGAGTTGGTCGAGCGCGGTGATGGTTCCGGCGCGTCGCGCGGAGGTGACGGCGGCTCCCACTTTCATGCGCTTCACATCAGCGGGCAGGCTGTAGAACAAGCGGTTGAGCAGTGCCACAAACGCTCCGGCCGGAGCGCCGAAGTAAACCGGCGTACCGATTACGATACCATCGGCCCCGGCGAACTTGCGTCCGATTTCGTTTACGATGTCGTTGTCGATGGCACACCTGCCGAGTTTCTGACACTGGTAACACCCGACACAACCGTGAATAGGGAGATGCCCCACATGAATAATCTCGGTTGTAATCCCTTCGGCCTGAAGTTGTTCGGCCACAATATTCAGAGCGGTGTAGGTGCAGCCGTGCGCGTGCGGACTGCCGTTGAGTAGCATAACGTGGTTCATCGGTTCATTTCGATTAGGTGGTTAACTAATATGGCTTGCGCCCATTTGAATGACGGACGCAAATTTACGGATATTTTTTTGAGCTTGCAATCCCTCGCCGCTCAGTTGGGACTCAGCCGCCGAAAGATGAACACCGCGAGCAGCACTTGCGCCGCGATAATCGCAGGAATGCCGTATCGGAACTTCGCGTGAAGGGTTTTATGACGAAACAGGAACATACCGGCCCACGCGCCGACACTCCCCCCGAGCGCCGCCACGGTCAGCAGTGTGGCCTCAGATACACGCCATCGTCCCCGCCGCGCCTTCCACTTGTCCATTCCGAACAGCGCGAGGCCAACCACGTTCATCGCTCCGAGGTAAATAATTGAATAAAAGAGGATACCGTGCATAATTCTAAAATTTACCGCAAATGTAGCGCAAAAGTCCGGATAATCGGTTCAAAAGTGTGTTTTTCTTTAAATTTCCGATGAAAACAAACGTTTTTATCGTGGGAATAACACATCGGAAACTCTTTTTCCCGCTTTTTGTTGGGAAAATTGAAAGAATTTGTTTAATTTTGCACAGAACACGAACCTCGTTACACGGTATCATCGGGTTCAGCCGTCTGTGAGGTATGAGAAACACGTTATGAACCCACCTTGAAATACTATGGGATACATCATCATATTCAGTGTTTTGTACATTGTGGTCTGCGAAGGAATTTGCAGACTTCTGGATTTGGAGGATTTTGACAAGAAGGCCTGGGTATACGCCATTGTCGGTGTTGTCGGCGGCGCTATCGTTAAAGCCTTATAGGCATAATCACTTTCTGAATACGGAGATTTTCTGGTTCTATAACGAATCGTATGGGTAATTAAAGGGTTGTCGGGAAAGCGCAGGAGGCACGGTGCGCATCACATTTGTCATCGACGAGCAGGGCACGGTCACGCACATCATCGACAAGGTCAACAATAAAGATGCCGCCATCTGCTACTGACCCTGCTGCAATAGCCGGTCGTAGTCATAGGTCTTGCGGACGATGCGCCGCGGCGGGCGGTAGTCGTCAGAGTGGATGTCGAGCCACGGGCGATAATAGGGCGAGGTGATGCCGCCCAGCCCCAACAGCAGCTGCGACAGGTTGTCGGTCGTACCCGGGCGCGAAGCGGCCTGGCGCAGTCGCTGGACCACATCGGCATGCGCGGTCATGAATGCCGGCGATATCCACACCACCATGGGCACCTCGTGCTGGTAGCGCACCATCAACTCGGGGTGCTCGCGGTCGTCGCGCCGGCCCTGACTGTCGCGGTAGTCATAGACCTCATCGCCATGGTCTGACACACAGACCACCACAGCCTGCCGATGGGCAAACAAGTCGAACACCTCGCCCAGCACCGCATCGTTGTAGCGCGTGGCATTGTCATAGTGAGCAATCTTGTCGATAGCATCAGCATCGAGAAATGGCTCATGACGATTAACATAGTCTCGAGCCGAGAACCGCAGCCACTGGGCTGTGTGCGGATAGCGCCGCTCGGCTCTGATGTGCTGACCCCGCAGGTGCAGCACCACCAACTGATGTGCCGCGTCGCGCCGCTGACGGGCATAGTCGCTCACCAACTCGCCATCAAACTCAAAGTTCTGGTCGTTAATGCGGTCATAGCACAGGTTCATGACCTGCCGATGGTAAAACAGTCCGTTGAGTCCCCGCGTCTCTCGAGTGTCGTGCAGAAATTCGCGCTGGTTGTCCCACATGTCCACATGATAGCCCGCATGCTTGAAAATAGCCATCACCAGCGGACTGTCGCACCACTGCTGCCCCTGAGCCTCGTTGCTGGTGCTGAGCATCGACCGCAGGGCCATGTTGGTGTAGTGGTAGGGTGCAACCATGTCGCGCATCACCACCAGTCGTCCGGCCTCGTACTCGGCCTGCTGGCGCGGCGTAGTGGGCAGATGATAGCCATAGATGCCGGCATGGGCCTTGATGTAACTCTCGCCGATGACCAGCACCAGCGCCAGCGAGTCGCCCTGGAGGGGCGCAGAGGGCTGGGCGTAGACCCGCTCGGTGGCCTTTACCACCCTCATGACCTGGTTGTCGACCTGAGCCATCGCTTGGCGGCACAGCAGCACATTGGTCACGGCATCGACCCCAAAGTTCTCATAGCGACTGACAGGGCTATGCTTGCTGGGCCATAAGCCTACTGTCCACACGGCCTCGCACAGCACCAGCGGAATGACAGGCAATGCCACCGAAGCCCCCCACCGGCTCACCTGATGTGCCCGGCGGCACCATCGTGCGCTGGCCCACGCATACGCCCCAATGGCCAACACAAACACACCAACGAACAGCAGTCCGGCTCGCGACAGAACGTAGGTCTGCAGATATTCGGTGGCCTCGCTACGGTTGGTCTCGGCAATTACTGTTGCAATCTCGGGGGTGAGCCGTGTTCCATAGTGATAACGGACAAACATGCCGACAGCCAGCACAACCATGGCGGCCAGCGCCAGCAGCCAGCACAACCACCGACGCCGAGACACCGTGGCAACGAGCGAGACGGCCCAAGCCACCACAACCGAAAAACACACATTGCGCACAACGATGTGCAGCAGTCCCAGCGCATAGGCCGTGGTGAGAAACTCAAATTCGGACAGTCGCCACACGTCCAGCATCCCCTGAAACGCCATCGCCAGCCAGCACAACACAAACAGCGGCCATTGAGCCGCCACTGGCCGCAATAGCCACCTCATGCCCTGTGTGATGCGTCGAATCATGCCGCAAATTTACTATTTTTTCTTCAACCGGCACTCCGCCGCCTCTAACGGCAGTAAATTTAAACCAAACTCAGGTATTGATCAGAGTTATCGACTTCTCTTTCTTTTGGTAGGCAATCGTATCTCTATTTATCGTTTTTTATGCTTACTTTTTGCTTTCAAATTCGCTAAAAATGCGAATTTGAGGATAAATTTCTATCTAAAATACCGCGATTTGAAGAAAAAGTTTGGTTGAACAAAATAAAAAGAGTATTTTTGCAACAAATTTAGGTTGGTATTCATAAAATAAA
>CACYCT010000187.1 GCA_902772965.1 uncultured Bacteroidales bacterium
ATCAACACAAGTTTTGTCTTTCTGTCCGTTATCAACGCAAGTTATGTCTTTATGTCCTTAATCAGCACAAGTTCTGTCTTTCTGTCCGTTATCAACGCAAGTTATGTCTTTATGTCCTTAATCAACACAAGTCCTGTCTTTCTGCCCCCATCAACACAAGTTCTGTCTTTCTGTCCGTTATCAACGCAAGTTCTGTCTTTCTGTTCCCCATCAACACAAGTTCTTCTGTCCCTCGTCAACGCGGGGTATCTCTGTCTTAGTAACAAGGGATTAGTGGAGCCACAAAATGTCGCTGTTTCCAAGTGTGTAAGCCTGCTCCCGGGTGGGCAGTCACCCCAACACCACATCAAGCACCATCATCAGCACAAAGCCGATTGCGAAGCCGATGGTGCCGAGGTTGCTGTGCTCGCCCTGCGAGGCTTCGGGAATGAGTTCCTCCACCACCACGTAGAGCATCGAGCCGGCCGCGAAGGCCAGCAGGAAAGGCAAGACGGGTTGCAGCGTGGAAGCGAGCAAGATGATGGTGACGCTTCCGATCGGCTCCACCAGTCCGCTGAGCGCGCCGATGGTGAACGCCCTCGTGCGGCTGTTGCCTTCAGACCGTAAGGGCATGGAGATGATGGTCCCCTCGGGCACATTCTGGATGGCTATGCCCAGCGATACGGCCACGGCGCTTGCCGCGGTGATACCCGCGCCGCCCTGCAGCATCGAGGCCACAACGACTCCCACGGCCATGCCCTCGGGAATGTTGTGAATCGTAACGGCCAGGGCGAGCATGGACGTGCGCGAGAGGCGACTTCGCGGCCCCTCGGGTTTGCCGTCTCCGGGGTGGAGGTGGGGTATGAGCACGTCGATCAGGTAGAGGAAAGCCATTCCGGCCAATAGTCCGGTGGCGGCGGGCAACACCGATTTGAGCCCCTCGCCTCCGGCCATGTCGATGCTCGGTATGAGCAGCGACCACACGGCGGCGGCCACCATCACGCCCGAGGCGAATCCGAGCAACGAGCGTTGCAGTTTGGGCGACATCCGATCGCGCAGCAGAAACACGAACGCCGACCCGAGAACCGTGCCGGCAAAGGGAATCGTAAGGGCAAGAATCAGTCCGTTCATGGGGTGCTGTATATTCCGAATATGGGTTTTGTAGAGTTGGTTCATCTGCCGGCTTCTGCGGCAACGGCCAGCCCACGGGCAGGCCCTATCGGTCGCCCTGAGAAAAATAGGGGGACTTTGAACTCATCCAAAATCCCCCTGAATTGATGTGTCACTTTGCCGGTTCCCACTTGCAGCGGACGGGCGACACGATGGCGCCCTCTTTCTTCAACTCGGCAAAAGCCTTGTCGACAACCTTGCGGTCAAGACCTGTGAGTTCGGCAACCTTTCCGGCGTTCAGCGGCACACCGGCCTTGCGCATCGCGTCGAGTACTTGTTCTTTCGTTTCCATGTTCAAACAGAGATTAAAATTTGATTATTTGATTGTTTCAACGGGTCTGCTTTTATTCCACGCCGAGGTCACGCAAGGTGCGCGGCGCGGGGGTGGAGGGTAGGGGAATGCGGTTGCGGAGTTGGTCGAGGATCACTTCGATGGCTTTGTCGAGTTGGTTGTCGATGCCGTTGTACTCGTCGATGGGGTTGTTGTCGATGAGTATGTCGGGGTCTACGCCGTGGTTCTCAACGATCCAGTTGCCGCGTGTGTCGTAGTTGGTGAAGAAGGGTACGCGGATGTCGGTTCCGTCGATGTAGGGCAGTGAGCCGCTGATGCCGACGATGCCGCCCCACGAGCGTGTGCCGATGACGGTGCCTATCCGGTTTTCTTTGAAACTCCACGGGAAGAGGTCGCCGTCGGAGGCGGAGTATTTGTTGAGCAGAAGCACTTTGGGTCCGTAGACGGTTTGTGCGGGAATGGTGCCGTTGTGGTTGCTGCCGCGGTACATGGTCATACGGTAGGGTTTGCGCAGCAGTCGCTCGATAATCATGGGCGAGATGTTTCCGCCGCCGTTGCCACGGTCGTCGATGATGAGGGCTTCTTTGTCGATTTGCGGGAAGAAGTAGCGCGCGAACTCGCGCAAGCCTTCGGGACCCATGTCGGGAATGTAGATGTATCCGACGCGCCCGTCGGTCTTTTTGTTGACGTAGTCGATGTTGTTCCGCACCCATTGGTAGTGGTGGAGCGGGTATTCGTCACGGATGGGTTTTACGACCACTTTGCGCGCGTTGGCGCCTGTGGGTGAACTGGCGATGGTGAGTTCGGTGAGCACGCCGGCTTTTCCCTGCAGGAGGGTGTAGATGTTGGCCACGTTGTCGGTGGTTTGGCCGTCGACGGCGATGATGTAGTCGCCCTCGCGGATGTTCATTCCGGGCTCGGTAAGAGGTGAGCGCAGTTCGGAGCGTTCGGGCGCGCCTTTGAGGATGTGTTTGATTTTGAAAGCGTTATTGTCTCTGATTAGTTCCGCGCCGAGCATTCCGATGGATTGCCGGTCGGGCTGGATATGGTCACCACCGTTGACGTAGGCATGCCCGCAGGCGAGTTCTCCAATCATGCCTCCGATGACGTAGGTGAGGTCAAGCCGGTTGCGCACGTGCGGCACGAGTGGGGCGTATTTGTCGCGGATGGCGTTCCAGTCGACACCGTGCATGGTTTTGAGGTAGAATCCGTCGCGGTAGGCGCGCCATGCCTCGTTGAAGATTTGCTGCCATTCCTGGCTGTAGTCAACGTTGGCGGTCATCTCTGTGAGGTTGACGGGCGTGGTGAGTTCGACTTTCGCTTTGGGCAGGTCGGTGACATACAACTGTCGGCCTTTTCGGAACATCGCTTTTTTAAGGTCGGCCGAGGCTGTCATCCGCGCGCCGGTGGCGATGAGTTGGTCGGCCTGCTTTTTCAGGTCGTAGATGTGTGTTCCGCCGGCGTTGCTGTACCACAGGTTTTCTCCGTCGCAGACGAAGGCGCCGTAGTTCCCGCCACTGAGGGGGAGTTTGACGATGCGATTCTCGATGCCTTCGGGCACGATGCGTGCAGCCGGTTTTGTTTCGGCTTGTTTTTTGGGTTTATTGTCGGTTTTGGCGGATTCCTCATCGGGTTTTCCGGTTGCCACCTTGTCGTCGGTGGGCAGGAAAGGCGAAGGCGTTTCGGGGTCGAGCAGGGCGAGGTAGATTCCTTCGAGGTTGTTGTAAGCGAAGTTCCACTCGATGCTGCTGTATGTGGGATTGAAGTCACGTCCGGAGGCGAAGATGAGGTAACGTCCGTCGGAACTGAAAGCGGGGGAGTTGGAGTCGTACCAGTTGTCGGTCACCGGGTATGCTTTTCGGGCGGTGATGTCGTAGAGGTAGACCACGTTGTTCTCGTTGCGTGTGGCTTGGTAGTAGGTGAGCCATCGTCCGTCGGGCGAGAATGTCGGTGTGGGGAACTCTCCGATGGAGTCTTGTAGGAGGGTGGTTTTCGTGCGCGCTGCTATGTCGACGAGCACGATTCTGTTCTCGCGGTCGGTGTAGACGATTTTCCGGCTGTCGGGACTGAAGTTGAAGTCGCGTATGTATGTGTCGTTGTCGCGTGTGAGTTGGATGGGTTTTCCGCCGTCGGCGGGTTGGAGGTAGAGTTCGGTTTCTCCGGTGATGTCGCTGATGTATGCGATGTGTTGTCCGTCGGGGCTCCATTTGGCTTGCCGCTCGTGTGCTCCGGCGGTGTGCGTGATGTTGCGTGTCACTCCGGTTTTTGCCGGCACGTCGAACACCTCGCCGCGTGCCGTCACGGCGATACGTTTCCCGTCGGGCGAGAGGCCGGCCATGGTCAAGAAGTCTTCCACCTGACGAATGGCCGTCCGTGCCCAGGTTCCTTCGTCGTTGACGGTGACATGGATTTGGGTGGTGTTGCCTGTGGCCGGGTCGAACCGGAAGAGGTATCCGCCTTTCTCAAAGACGATGATGTTTCCGTTTGTGCTCGGGAAGCGCACGTCGTAGTCACTGAAGTGGGTCACCTTGCGGGTTTGTCCCGTTGCGGTGTTGTAGGCGAACAGGTTCATGGTCTTGTCGCGGTCGGAGGTGTAGTAGATTTCGTTTCCGACCCACATCGGGAAGATGTCTTGCGCCACGTTGTTGGAAACGTTGTCAACCGTTTTCTTGTCGGGGTTGTAAATCCATATGTCGTCGGCCATACCGCCGCGGTAGTATTTCCACGTCCGGAACTCGCGCATCACGCGGTTGTAGGCCAGTTGGCTTCCGTCGGGGCTGTAGGAGCAGAATCCGCCCTCGGGCAGGGGCAGTTGTGTGGGCATGTCTCCGTTGACGGGCACAGACCAGAGTTGGCCGGTGAAACTGTCGCTGATCCGGTTGCGGTAGATGACCGACTTTCCGTCGGGTGTCCACGTGAGGGTGATGTTGTTCGGTCCCATCCGGTCGCCCCAGTCGTCGCGCGGATTGTTGGCGGTGTAGGTGAGCCGTTTGGGTTGTCCTCCCTGTGCGGGCATGAGGTAGACTTCGGTGTTCCCGTCGTATTGCCCCGTAAAGGCGATCCATTGTCCGTCGGGGCTGTATCGGGCGAAGGCCTCGTAGCCGTTGTGTGAAGTCAGGCGTCGTGCCGTTCCGCCGGTAATGGGCACGGTGTAGATGTCGCCGGCGTAGGAGAAAGCCACGTCGGTGCCGTTTGTTGCCGGGAAACGCATCAGTCGTGCCTCGTCGGCACGCGCGAAAAGGGCAGTCAGCGTCATGCTGATTACCGCGAGGAATTGGATGGTTGTTTTCATATGTGGGTTGTGTTATTGTCGGATTTGTCAGTTGCTCAAGCGGTCTATCTGTTCCGGCTTCAGTCCGGTGGCCTGTGCGATGAGGTTGGGACTGACACCCATTTTCAGAAGATTCCGGGCGGTTTCCAATTTGCCCTTGGCTTCCCCCTCGGCAAGCCCTTCGGCGTAGCCCTCATCGTGGGCTGAGCCGAGCGCGGTTTTCTCCGTACTCACCGTGTCCCAGAACTTGTCGTACCGGGCCAGTTCCGGCTCGGTAAAGGCCGAGCGTTCGAGGATGTCGATGGCTTTTCTCAACTCCGGTGCTTCGAGCAACTCGGGAGCGACCTTGTCGGTGTTGTCGTCAATCTCGGTCAGGTAGCGCAGCCAGAGCACCTGCATCTTCTTCTCGTTGTAGGTCTGAGGCTTGAACTTGGGCAACTCGATGATGACAAGCCGCAGTCCCTCAATCACCTTTTCGGGATGGTTCTGGTTGACCAGCGCATAGGGGTGGTAGTAGCCGTCGAGTTCGGGAGCGTAGATGTCGTTGAGGATGTTGAGCGAGTACACCGGCTGGAGCAGGCGGTAGTCTTCACCCGTACCCACCTGCTGCACAATCGCTTTCGAGGTGTTCAGCATCATGCGTTTCTCGAAATCCTTCGTCCAATACATCTGCATCTCCACGATGAACTGCCGTTTGAGTTGGTCGGTGCATCGCACGTCGACGATGCTGAATTTTCGCATCGGGTGGTCGGGCACCATCTCGGGCGAGAGGTACTCGATAGACTCGATCAGTTCGTTGTCCTTCAGCGGCAGCATCGCGTTGAGGAAGCTGATCACGAGGTCTTTATGCTCGCCGAAGACGCGTTTGAACGTCAAGTCGGCCCGGGGGTCAAGATAGCGTGCCATAGTGGGTGCGGGTGTTATTTCGGTAGCAAAGATAATCATCTTTGGTGAGTTGGCAAAATATTTTTCATTTGTAATATATTAAGGTGGGTTCAATAAGTTTTTGACTCAACGTCGCCACATTGCAGAAAACCATGTAGGGTCTGTCCGCTATTGCGTCGCGTACAGGCTCAGCCGTGTGATTCCTGCGGCGTCGGGTGTGCCGTCGAGGCGAATCAACCGCAAGCGGTTCTCGCCGCGAAGCAGCCGGACCGCAATGCGGTTGGTCTGTGCCGGCGCGGCGGTGGCAGGTAGGACAAGGCAACCCTGCCGATGGCCATTGGCCTCAACCAGCACCACGGGGCAGCCGCCCTCGCAGCGGTAAGTTGCCTGCAAAACGTAGGTGCCGGCGCGCTCGGTGGAGGCGGTGACGGTGAGCGTGTCGGGTAGGGTGGGGCACTCGGGAAGCCTGACCACAACAGGCGGTTTCGCGCCCACCAATGTGGTCCGCGACGGCAAACTCCGCTCATAACGTCCAACCGACACCACGGCCAACTCGGCCTGACGACTCGCTGAGGAAACACTGAACACGCTGCCGCTGAAACTGTAACCCAACTCACCGTTGATCATCAACTTATAGGACGTGCCAACGTGCCAGTTCGTCACATGGACATAGCCGTTATGCCATAGCACTTCAGGTGACGGGGACAGGCACTTGTTCCGGCCGGAAACCGTAACCGCTTCGCCCGTCTCGCGACCCTGGCCGAGTTCAATCAGAACGTTGTGATGCCCCTCCAGGTCTGCGCTGATGAAGCCTCCCTCAACCGGCTCGCCGTCGAGCAGCAGCCGCTCAATCCGGTTGCCCGTGCCGGTCAGCGTGATGTCTAATTGCGCGCCGCGGTAGTTCAGTCCCAGAATCGTTTTCACCCCCGGCAGGCACGACGGCACGTAAGGGTCAAACTCGATCCCGTCGGGCAACAGGCGCACTCCGGCAAGCAATCGAAGTACCATCGCAGGCATCGCCGACGCGTTCGCCAAATCATTCAAACGCGTCTCACCGCGGAAATAATGACGGGGCTGATAAAAAGCCAACCCGCGCATCAGCGCGCCCAAACCCGCGCGGACGCCCGCCTCATTGCCCACCGACCCCGCGCCGAGCGTCCACAACGCCTGAACCAGTCCCCAAGACGGGAATGACAAATACAACTCCGTTGACGGATCAACCGGATAATACGGCGACACGCCATACGGACACAGCGGCGAACGCTCAATCAAGTTCAACGACCGGTCATCATCGGCAATGCCCCATATCGTGGCCAGAGACTGCGCAACGTTGTCGGTCAGCGGTGTGGGCATGCGGTGCGCCACGCCAAGGCGATAGGCCGTGTAACGACCGTGCGACTCAAACCAGAAATGCTGATTCACAGCCTCGCGAAGGTGAAGCGCATCCTGCTCGTACGGCACCGGCTCGTCAAGTTCATAGGCCATCTCATTGGCCAAATCCATCGCGCGAATCGCCATCACATTGTTGTACAGCGTCTCAACCTCAGCCAAATCGGTCGCGCCCGCCCAAGAGGGGAAAAACTCGCCCTCATGGAATCTGCCCAGCAGAATCCCATGCAGCAGCCCGTCGTCGGCCCCGCGCTGGGCCAGTAACTCACTGTCAATCGTGTTCAGCGACACCCGATACGCATAATCAAGCCACGTGCTGTCGCCCGTCGCGCAATACACCTCCCACGCCGCCGCGACCCAACCCAGACGGTCGCTGCACACCGGCCACGTGCCCTCACCCTGAACCACCTCATCATCAGACACCGAAAGCCGCAGCGTCTGCTCAGCCGCAACAGGATCAAGCAGCGACAAGCAGAGCAGCACGCTTCCATACAACGCGTCATGGTTGCCATACGTGTTGAAGCCTCCTGCAGAACTGTAGTTGCGCGAAATATCGTCAATACCTAAATTATATAGCGCGTCAATGAGCAACTGCGATGAGTGGAAACGCGGGAAATCCTCATTCAAAACCGACTGGGACCACACCCGGCCGGCGGATAAACCTCCGCCTTCCACCGAACTCCGGATCTCAAACGGGGACAACGCAATAGCCACACTGTCTCCCTGGACAACACTGTCGCCTCCAACCACAAAACCCGAGCCGGAGTATATCACACCCGTGTCCGGAACGTCGCCGTCACAACCACACAACAAAAGCAAAATCCACCCGAGACACAACCCGAGCGGAACGCAAAACCGGTTCCGGAAACGACATTTTCTCATCGCTTACAAAAGTACAACCTTTTCTCCGGAAAATCACCAAAAATCGACCCCAAATTATTTTCACCTACCTTTTTTAGAATTATTCACAACCTCCAACGCAACCGCCGTAAACCCCCACCAACACAACATTTCAACCCTATCGTGTTGACAAAAGTAAACCAAAGTTTACACTTTTTAGAAGTTCACATGCATTGCCGGTATAAAATAAAATGCTAACTTTGAGCGTTTTTTTAACGGCGGCACCTGAAAACCACCGCTTGAACAACCTCTCAAAACCACCGAAATTATGAAAGCGTTACGTTTCATACTCGCAAGCATTATCACACTCGTGATAGCATTCTCCCCCGGCAGTGCTTCAGCCGCTACAGTCCAAGACGGCTCCTATCGCATCGTGGGGCACATCAAATCCGACGGCACCATCCAAGACGGATCTTACAGAATCATCGGGCACATCAAATCCGACGGAACAGTCCAAGACGGCTCATACAGAATCATTGGACACATCAAATCCGACGGAACCATCCAAGACGGATCTTACCGCACCGTGGGACACGTCAAATCCGACGGAACCATCCAGGACGGCTCATACAGAATCGTGGGACACATCAAATCCGACGGAACAGTACAAGACAGTTCCTACCGTACAATCGGCCACGCGCGCGACATACCCCAAAAATGGGTCGCCGTCTTCTTCTTCTTCAATAACTTCAAGTAAACCAAACTGCTTATGAATTTTACCAAAATACTGACAACAACCCTCACACTCGCGGCATGCACACTGCTGCCCAACACCACTGAAGCGCAAAACATGCAATCGGCCTCGAACGCCAGCCGAATGCACGCCAACCTACTCGCAAAACAACAACGCATCAACGAGCGTATCCGCCTCGAAGAAGCACAACAATATGCAGCCGACCTCTACGAAGAGGTGGAACCAGAACCCGACATCTACCTCGAGGGATGGGACTCCGACCGCGTCAACCCGTACAAAAACGCCAACGTCCCCGCTACGAAAGTTCTCGACGTGTCCGGATTCCACATGCCCATCAAAGGGAACTATATCACCTCGCCTTACGGATACCGACCCGCTTTCCGACGCCAACACAAAGGTGTGGACATGCGCGCGGCAGTGGGAGACACCGTCTACGCGGCATTCTCCGGTAAAGTCCGACTGACCAAGTTCGAACGCGGCGGATACGGATTCTACGTCATCCTACGGCACGACAACGGACTTGAAACCGTTTACGGACACCTTACCCGCTTCCTCGTACAACCCAACCAGACCGTACGCGCAGGACAACCCATCGCCCTCAGCGGAAACACCGGACGGTCAACCGGACCACACCTCCACTTCGAAACTCGATTCATGGGCTATGCCATCAACCCCGCAGCCATCGTCGACTTCGCCAACCGGACAACACACACCGACACCTACACATTCAACAAATCCAACTATACCGAGTCGCGCTCCTATAGCCCCTCCCGCCGGTATTCCTCCGCAGTGGGCGGGAATTCCAAATCCTACTCCGCGCGCCACTCCGCTTCCGCTAAAAATACCTCCTACTCCGGAAACAAACGCCAGCGCCGCTCAGCAGAACGCTCAACATATAAAGTGCGCAACGGCGATAGCCTCAGCAAAATCGCCGCACGCAACGGAACAACAGTCGCCAAACTCAAAAAAATGAACGGAATCAAAGGCAACAACGTGCAATCCGGAAAAGTGCTCCGAGTGAGATAAGCCTCATCGACTTACATAAAACCAAGCCTGCCGCCATTATCGGGGCAGGCTTTTTTGCCGCCGGGTAAATGCCCTTAATTTCCTTAAATACCTTAATCTCCTTAACCACCCTTATTATTATAATAGGTGTCATCTGTTAACCGGTGTTAAATATTCATTTTTCCGAAAAAAAGTTGTGGTAAAATTTTGCCGGTTCGCGGATCGGCAGTAATTTTGCACCGCTTTTCGC
>CACYCT010000188.1 GCA_902772965.1 uncultured Bacteroidales bacterium
GCAATGTTGAGGCGAGTGTTGATGCCTTCGGCACCACGCGCTGCACTTCGTGCAACCTGCGTTTCAACATCGCCTCGAGCACTGCGTGGTTGCATGGTGTTAATCACATCACCGGCTCTCCGAGCCTGTTGCGCCTCCGGCGCTGATTTGACGAAAATATTTTCGGGCCGACATGGCGGATTTTTCTGCGCAAACGATCACGCCAAATTATGGTAAATCGGGGTCGGAGATATCGGATGGTCTCTGAGGGGTCGGAGTTATCTGATTCTAAATGAATCCCAGATGGTGGGCGAAGACCAAGGCAATGATTACGGCCAGCACCACGGTGAACAGTATGATCAAGGCCAGGGTGAGTGATGTGAGGAGTCGCCAAATGGTATCCCACCAACTGAATCCGAAAAGTTGCTTGAGGTCGACCGCTATGATAATCAACGCTATCCAGCCGGGGAAGACGTAAATGTCGTTGGCACTTACATGGCCCCATTTGACGAGTGTCCATGCGATGGCCAGCATAAGCATTTGAATGATGATGAACACTTGAATGAATATTCCTTCGGGAATGGTGGTGCTCGGGTGGAGCGGGGCGTTGCGGTACATGAGTTTAATCGGCAGGATGAGTGTTGCGTGGGCGAGCAGGAGTGAGAACAGGATATGATCCCCGCTCCAGGTCTCAAAGGCGTTGTACACGTTGTCGATCCACTGCGACATCTCGTCTTGCTTGTTCGTTGGAGTGACCGAACTATTCTCAGTGCCGGGAAATACCCATCGCACCAGCGCTGTTGTCGCGGCGACGATCGCGAGTGATTTGGCGGGCGAGAAGTACCCCGCGCGTTTGCCGTCGAGGTAATCCCCGATCATGTGTCCGGGTCGGCTGACGAGTGACCAGAGGGTTCTGACGAACGGTGTGTCGCCGAGCCCCCAGACGTCGAGGAAAGTGCGCCACCATCCGATCCACGTGAGCCGTCGGGTGTTCGCGTTCTGTCCGCAATTTGGGCAGAATCGTCCTTCGAAGTCGTGCCCGCAGTTGAGGCAGTGTGTTGTGGGTGCGCGGCGCGATTTCCGTTGTGGTCGTCGGAGGCGGCTCATGGGCTTAGGCTTGGATGGAGCGGATTTGGCGTTGGAGTTCAAAGGGTTTGCGTATGAACCGCATGGTGATGCTTCCTGCGCCTGTTCCTGCCACGAACACGGAGCCGTATCCGAAGATCCGGCCGAAGAAGGACTCGGTCACGTTGATGGTTTCGATTTTGGCGATGACCATTTCGTGTGTATGCCGGCGGAGCAGGCCGTGTCCGTGGAAGAAGCGTTTGTTGGACAGGAACATGGTTGTGGTCATGTTCCTGATCAGCCGGGCGAGGTTGAAGTAGGCGAACCAGTGTAGCCGGGGGCGGTAGAGCACTTGTTCTCCGTTTGCGAGGATTTTGTTGATATTCATAGTGGGGTGGGGTATTAGTCGAAAACGTAGTTGAGGAAGTCGTGGAGGGGTTTGAGCGGGCGCATGTCGCCGGCCACGCGCTCGACCCAGTCGTCGCAGTCGAAGTATTCCTCGTTGAGGTGCATGGCAACGATGTATTCCTTCATTTTTATGAACTGCTCGAGCGGGTGTGTCCGTGGCCAGTCCTTGGGCATGGTTTTGAGGGTGTCGCTTTGCCAGACGTATCGGGAGGTGAACTCGGGGTTCTGAATGATTTTGAGGAACTCGTCGGCTTCGGCGTCGATGAGGTTCCGCAGTTGTGTGAGTATGTGCTTCTCGGGCCACCATATTCCTCCGGCAATCATGATGTTGTCGGGCTGGATGTGCAGGTAATAGCCCGACATGACGGTGTGCCGTCCTCCGCGTCCGATCACGCCTGAGAAATAGTTCTTGTAGGGCGCCTTGTTTTTGCTGAACCGCACGTCGCGGTAAATTCGGTATACACAGTCTTTTACAGGCAGTCCGGCGGCGTTGTCGTCGAATTCGGCAACGCGGCCGATGAGGCGCTCCATGTCGCGCTCCCAGGGTGCACGCAGGCTGTCGTAGAGGTCCTTGTGGTCTTTGAACCACGGCCGGTCGTTGTTCAGTTCGAGTTGGCGCAGGAAGGCCAGCACTTGGGGTATGTCGGATTCAGATTTCATGCAGTGTGTCGGTGTGTTCGTGAGCGGCAAAAGTAGTAAAAAATTATTAAATACGACCTATCCCGCGAAAAAAACCACGAAAACTATCTACGTTTTCAAAGTTTTCCATTACCTTTGCAGCCCGAAATCAAACCTCCAAGATGCAAGACACCCGCGACCATATTTTATCAGAGGCCGGCAAGTTGCTTTCGAGCATAGGCCCGTCGTCGATGACGATGGACATGATTGCGCGCAACTGCGGCATATCGAAGCGGACGCTGTACGAGAAATTTCCCGACAAGCGTTCTCTGATTATGCAATGCGTAGTGCTGAATCAGCAGCGGCATGAGGCCGAGTTCAAGGCGATTTTCGACTCGGCGGCCAACTGCTTCGAGGCCTTGTTCAAGATTTATGGGAAGGTGCGCTCCTATCTTCAGGACACATCGATGGCGTTTGTGGAAGACATCAAGCGGATGTATCCCGAAATCCACACGGCGCACCAGCGCAATCAGGAGACGTTGGTGGGCAACCTGGCCGATATTCTGGTGAAAGCGCAGGCCGAGGGGCATGTGCTGCCGGACATCGACCCCCGCATAGCGGCATTCCTGTTTCTGACCACGATGCACAGCCTTCATGAGAGCGAGGCGATTGCGCGCTTCGGATTTGATAAGGTGCGCGTGTACGACGGCGCGTTTCTGAACTTCCTTCGCGGAATGGCCACCGCCGACGGCATCGCGTACATCGACTCGCAGGTGGCGCAACTCCGCTCCCGTCCCATTCGATTAAACAATACATTATAATATGAGAAATGCATTAACCCTGCTCTGCCTGACGCTGCTTTTCGCCACGGCCACCGCCCAGCCCATGCGCCTGACGCTCGACGAGTGTATCCGTATCGCCATGAGCGACAACCCCACCATCAAGGTGGACTCGATGGAAATCAAGCGCGTCAACTACGCCCTGAAGGAAGTGAAGGGGCAACTGTTCCCGCAAATCAACGCCACGGGAACGTACACGCGCAACCTCGCGCTGCAAACGATGTACATGGACGCCGGTGACGGAACCACCCGGGCCATCAAGATGGGAACCGACAACAACTACTCCGCCGGCTTCAACGCCACCTTGCCCATTGTGGCCACCGCCCTGTGGCGCTCCATCAAACTGAGCGAGAACCAGATTCTGCAAAACATCGAGAAGGCCCGCGCCAACAAACTCTCGCTTGTCAACCAGATCAAGAACGCGTACTACACTCTCTTGCTCGCCCAGGACAGCAAGCGCGTGCTTGAGGCCAGCCACGCAACCGCCAAGCGTCACGCCGAAATCTACCAGAAGCAATACCAGATCGGAACAGCGAGCGAATACGACGTGCTCCGCGCCAATGTGGCCGTGACCAACCTTGAGCCGTCGATTCTGCAAACCGAGAACACGATCAACCTGCTCGAGTTGCAACTGAAAGTGCTTATGGGCATGGACGTTAACCAAGAGATTGATCCCCGCGAGACGCTTGACGACTACAAGGCGTCGATGTACGGCCGCGTGATGGCAACCGACACCTCGCTGGTGAACAACACCTCGCTCAAGCAACTCGACCTGCAAACCGACCTGCTCCGCAAAACCGTTGACGTGCGCCGCGCCGCGTGGCACCCCACGCTGAGCCTGACCGGCAACCTGATGTGGCACAGCATGAGCAACGGCGGCCCGTTCAAAAAATTCAACTGGAACCGGTCGTCGAACATCGGCCTGACAGTGGCATGGCCTGTGTTCACCGGCTTCCAGCGCACCAACCGCATCAAGCAGGCCGAGATTCAGGCCGCCGAGATGAAGTGGCAGCGCGAGAACCTCGAACGCTCGCTGCACATGCAGATGCAGACGCATATCAACACGATCAACAAGAGTATCAAGCAGATCGAGACCAACGAGGCCGGTGTGCGCCAAGCCGAGAAAGCCAACGAGATCATGCAGAAGAGTTTCCAGATCGGCGCCGCTTCGTTCATCCAGCTGCTCGACACCGACGATGCCCTGATGACAGCCCGGCTGGCCTACTACGAAGCCATTTACGACTATCTCGTGGCCGAGTCCGAACTCGAACTCGTGCTCGGCAACAACCCCCACGCCAACTAAGACAATTCCAACGATAACACTTACACCCCTACCGCAAGATATGAAAACCCGAGCCATTGCCCTGCTCAGCCTCACCGCCCTGCTGCTTTCGGCCTGCACCGGTAAAGAGGAGCAAAAACAAGTGAAAGAAGAATTCCCCGTGGTGAAAATCGAATCCGTCCACATCGAGGACGTGAATCAGGAAAGTGAATACACCGCCACGGTGGAAGCGTACAAGACAAACAACATCTCGTCGAACTCCGGCGCCCGAATCAAGCGCCTGCTCGTTGACGTGGGCAGCCGCGTGCGCGCCGGCCAGAGTGTGGCCATTCTCGACGACGTGAACATCGCCCAGCAGCAGATTGTCCTCGCCAACCAGAAGCGCGACCTTGAGCGCGCGAAAGAACTGGTTCGCATCGGCGGCGGAACCCAGCAGACCGTCGACCAGCTCCAGGCGCAGTACGACGCCAACTTGCGCGCCCTGCGGACGATGCAGGAAAACACCGTGCTCACCTCGCCCGTCTCCGGCGTGGTGACCCAAAAGAACTTCGACGCCGGCGACCTGCCCGCCGGACCGATTCTCGTGATTGAGCAGCAACAGCCGCTCAAGGTGGTGGTCAACGTGAACGAGACCGAACTGCCGCAGGTGAAGCCCGGCATGGCCGTCGACGTGAAATTCGACACCTACGGCGACGAGGTCTTCCCCGGACGCGTACACATCATTCACCCCACCATCGACCCCAACACCCGAACGGTGGAGGTTGAGGTGACCATCAACAACTCGAGCAACCGCGTGCACTCCGGCATGTTCGCCCGCGTGATCTTCAACTTCGGCCAGTCGCGCAACATCGTTGTCAGCGACCGCGCCATTCAGAAGCAGATCGGCTCCGGCATGCGCTATGTGTACGTTTACAAGGCCGACGGCACGGTCGAGTTCCGTGAAGTCACCCTCGGCCGGCGCCTGTCCGACCGCTACGAGATTCTCGGCGGCCTTTCCGACGGCGAGAAAGTGGTCACCGAAGGACAATCCCGCCTCACCAACGGCTCCAAAGTGGAACTGGCAAAATAATCACCATCTCAATCCTGACCAGTTATGAGCCTATATTCCAGTTCAGTGAAACGACCGGTGACCACGATTCTGATTTTCGTGGCCGTTGTGATTATCGGTCTGTTCTCACTTCAGAAACTGCCCATCGACCTCTATCCCGATATCGACACGAACACCATCATGGTGATGACCACCTACGAGGGTGCGTCGGCGCAGGATATCGAGCAGAACGTGACCCGACCGCTTGAGAACACGCTCAACTCCGTGGAGCACCTCAAGCACATCACCTCCAACTCCCGCGAGAACATCTCGATCATCACGCTCGAGTTCGAGTACGGCTACGACATCGACGTGATCACCAATGACGTGCGCGACAAACTGGACATGATTTCGTCGTTCCTGCCCGATGAAATCAACACGCCGGTGATTTTCAAGTTCTCGACCGACATGATTCCCATCGCGCTGCTCTCGGTGCAGGCCAAAGAGAGTATGCCCGGACTGTACAAGATTCTCGACGAGAACGTGGCCAACCCGTTGGCCCGTGTCGACGGTGTGGGCTCGGTTTCGATTGCCGGCGCGCCCAAGCGCGAGATTCACGTCTACCTTGACCCGCTCCGCCTCGAGGCATACAACCTGAGTGTGGAGACCATCGCCAACCTGATCGGCGCCGAAAACCGGAACATTCCCGGCGGTACGTTCGACATCGGTAGCGAAACCTACGCCCTCCGCGTTCAGGGTGAGTTTAAAGACCCTAATGAGATGCGTAACATCGTGGTGGGTTACAGCAACGGCGGCGTGGTGCACCTGAGCGATGTGGCCACCATCGACGACTCGCTCGAGGAACGCGCCCAGGAGACATACAACAACGGTGTCAAAGGCGCTATGGTGATTATCCAGAAGCAGAGCGGCGCCAACAGTGTGCAGATTTCCAACAAGGTGAGCAAACTTCTGCCCCAGATTCAGAAGAACCTGCCCTCTGACGTGAAACTCGACTACATCGTCGACACCTCCGACAACATCCGCAACACAATCGCCTCGCTCGTCGAGACGGTGCTGTACGCGTTCCTGTTCGTGATTCTGGTGGTGTTCTTCTTCCTCGGCCGCTGGCGCGCCACGGTGATTATCGTGCTCACGATTCCCATCTCGCTCATCGCCTCGTTCATCTATCTGTACGCCACCGGCAACACGCTTAACATCGTCTCGCTGTCGTCGCTGTCCATCTCCATCGGTATGGTGGTGGACGATGCCATCGTGGTGCTTGAGAACATCACCACGCACATCGAGCGCGGCTCCGCACCCAAGCAGGCCGCCGTGCACGGTACCAACGAGGTGGCCATCTCCGTTATCGCGTCAACGCTCACGCTGATCGCGGTGTTCTTCCCGTTGACACTCATCACCGGTATGACCGGTGTGCTCTTCCGCCAACTCGGCTGGATGGTGACCATCATGATGATCATCTCCACCACCGCGGCCCTGTCGCTCACACCCATGCTCTGCTCGCGCATGCTTAAGCAAGACCGTCACGACAGCCCGCTGTTCAAGAAAATCTACGGCCCGATTGAACTTTTCCTCGACAAACTCGACGACTGGTTCACCCGCATCCTGCGCACCTGCGTCACCCACCGGTGGATTACCGTCTTCACCGCCCTCGGCATCTTCGTGGGCTCGATGTTCCTGATGAAATTCATCGGCAGCGAGTTCTTCCCCGTGAGCGACAACAGCCGATTGGGCGTCTCGCTCGAGTTGCCTATCGGTAGTCGTGTGGAACTGGCCAAAGACGTGTCCGAGCGCCTGTATAAGGAATGGACCTCGAAATACCCCGAAATCAAGGTGCTCAACTACACCGTCGGCCAGGCCAGCAGCGACAACACCTTCGCCTCGATGCAGAACAACGGCACGCACATCATCTCGATGAACATCCGCCTTGTCAACCCCACCGAGCGTAAACGCGGCATCGTGGAAATCGCCGGATTGATGCGTGAGGACCTCAAGAACTATCCCGAGTTGAAAAAGGCTCTGGTGAACGTTGGCGGTAACCGTGGCGGCGGCATGAGCGGACAAAGCACGCTCAACTACGAGATTTACGGCTATGACTTCGAGAAGACCGACTCCGTGGCCCAACGCCTCAAACGCCTGCTCGGCGGAATCCGTGGCGCAGCCGACATCAACATCAGCCGAAGCGACTACCAACCCGAATACCAGGTGGACTTCGACCGCGAGAAACTCGGTATCTACGGCCTGAACATCAGCACGGCCGCCTCGGCCCTGCGCAGCCGAATCAACGGCACCACGGCCTCGTACTTCCGCGAGGACGGCGATGAGTACGACATCAAGGTGATGCACGACAAGACGCACCGCCAGTCGCTCGCCGACATCGAGAACATCATGCTTTACAACGCCCGTGGCCAAGGCATCCGCCTCAAAGAAATCGGCACCGTTGTGGAACGCTTCACCCCGCCCACCATCGAGCGTAAAGACCGCGAGCGTATCATCACCGTAAGCACCGTGGTTCAAGACCGGCCCATGAGTGAGATTATCCAAGAGGCCCAACCCCAAATCGACAAACTCGACATACCCTCCGGCGTAACGATTGAACTGAGCGGTTCGTATGAGGACCAGCAGGAATCTTTCACCGACCTGAGCATGCTCGCCTTACTGATCATCATCCTCGTGTACATCGTGATGGCGGCGCAGTTCGAGTCGTTCACCTATCCGGGCATCATTATGACCTCGATCATGTTCGCATTCACCGGAATCGTGCTCATCTTGTGGATTACCGGCACGAACCTGAACATCATGTCGATGATCGGCGCGATTATGCTTATCGGTATCGTGGTGAAGAACGGTATCGTGCTGATTGACTACATCACCCTGAACCGCGAGCGCGGGCTGAGCGTGCGCAAGTCGGTGCTCGACGCGGGACACTCGCGTATGCGCCCGGTGCTGATGACCTCGCTGACCACCATTCTCGGTATGGTGCCGATGGCTATCGGTTCGGGCGAGGGCTCGGAGATGTGGCGCCCGATGGGTGTGGCCGTAATCGGCGGTTTGACCTTCTCGACGATTCTCACGCTGCTGTTCGTGCCCACGATGTACACCATCTTCGCCTACAACGGCATGCGCCGCAACCGCAAGAAAATCCATAAGGCCAACGCCGCCCGACGCGCAAAACGCCAAGCGGCCGCCAACTAACCCGTTAACCCACTCGAGACAATATGAAAGCAATCTTTATAGCCTTCGACCAAGCCTATTACGAGCGTATCGTGGACCTTCTTCCCTCTTTGGGCTGCCGCGGATTCACGGCATGGCAAGAGGTTCAAGGCCGCGGCACGCGCACCGGTCAACCGCACTACGGCACGCACGCTTGGCCCTCGTTGGCCTCGGCGATGTTCACCATGGTGGAAGACGACCACGTTGAGCGCGTGCTCAACCACCTGCACGAGATGGATCTCGAAACGCCCAAACTCGGCCTCCGCGCCTGGGTAATGCCCATCGAGCAGTCCATTTGAGCAACCGCGACCACCCAAAAAAGTTGGCACCTGAACGGGTGTCAACTTTTTTGTTGGGCATTCGGTAACAATAACTGTGAGAACATCCTTGTTCAAGAATATTCCCAGGCGCAAGACGTGCTTGCACTCACATCACATTGGGTAATTTCGCCTCATCGGGCTCAGCGCCTCAGAGACCGATACAAATGAATTGTTTTCAGTTTCCTACTGTTTTTGGGTGTTTTTTGTTAATAACTGTATTGAACTGAGGATTTTTTTATATTTTTGCATTTTGAAGCGGTGCAGGCTCTTCAACCGGGTTCGCGCCGTATGGAAAATGTAAATATTATAAACCAATACTTTCTGCTTATGAAAAAGTTTACGCTTCTACTGATGGCAAGTATGATGGCGATGCTGTCGTTCTCGCAGGCCTACACCGACTGGCCCGGACGCGGGGCGGTGAACTTCTCTGACGAAGTGATTAAAGATGGCTTTGTTTTTCGCATCGACCGCATCAATAAGATAGCACTAATCGCTTCGCTTACAGTTGACTATCAATTTCGTGCCGACAATATGCTGGTGTTCCCCGACTATGTAGCCGACAACTTTGAGGCTTACGACATCGTGGGAATCCTACGCTTCAACGGCTACGGCTCTGTGATTGATGCTTCCTATATGCCCGAAGCCTACGAGAACTTTGTCAATCGCCTCGGTGTCATTGCGGCGATTCAATTCCCCGCGCGGATAGAACTTATTGCCAACTTTGACGCAGTAATGCCCAACCTTACTGCTTTGACTATCCCCGGCACGCTGCGGAGCATCGGTTCGCAAATGAGCCTTTCAGGTCTGACAGGCTTGAAGACGCTGCGCTTCGAGGATAGCGAGTATCCGCTCACGTTCCCCGCTTCGCTGCAAACGCTGCCAATCACCGACCTCTATCTCGGTCGCTCAGTCAACCCCAATGGCTCGCAGTTGGCCAGTGGCAACACTACTCTCGTGCGTGTCACCATAGGCGGACACGGCACCATCAACCGCTCCGACTTTGCTCGTTGTCCTAACTTGACCACCGTCACTTTCGACCCTAACAACATTCCTGCCGGCATTGATGGTATAGCCGAGGAGGCATTCCGCGATTGCCCCAAACTGCAATCCATTGCCCTGCCCGACAACATCAAAGAAATTGGCGCGAACGCTTTCCGTGGCGACAGTGTGCTGGCAAGCATCAATCTCGGTAACGGTGTTGAAACCATCAACAGTTCAGTTTTCCATGGCAA
>CACYCT010000189.1 GCA_902772965.1 uncultured Bacteroidales bacterium
AGTCGCATTCGGGGCACTAGCTCATCTGGTAGAGCGCAACACTGGCAGTGTTGAGGTAAGCGGTTCGAGTCCGCTGTGCTCCACAAACGAAGAAGGAACTCTGCTGAGCGCAAGATGGTGAGGAAGAACTATTCTTTCGAGCCGCGCACAAAGGGTATCCTCTTTTTTTATTTGCTATGCCGACAAAAACCGAACGCTCTCGTCGCCTGACCGACACGTGGGGAACCGTGGTGGCAGTGTACCTGCTGCTGCTCAACGTGGTGTCATGCCTGACCACGTTCTACCCCTACCACAAGCCGCTCACGCCGATTGTCGTGCTCAGCCTGTCGGCACTGGTGGCAACAGTAGAGGCACTCGTATGCCGGGCGGCGCACCGAATCCGACTTGAGAAAGTGCTGCTGGGCGTGCTCACGGCAATGCACCTGACCATCCTCGTGGCCGACTGTTTCCTCATTTATCAGTTCGGCTTCATCTTCAACGACCACACGATGTATATCCTCGCCGCCACCGACCGCGAGGAGATGCGCTCCTTCCTGTCGGCCTACTTGACCGTGCCGATGGTGATTGGCTTAGTCGCGGGGCTGGCCTTGACGATATGGGGCATGTGGCGCGCGGCGCGATACCTGTCGGGGCGTCCGGCGATGGCCAAGGCCTACTGCGCTCTGGCGGCAGTGGGTGTGATTGGATTGGGCGTGATTGTGACAAGCAAAATCCTGTTTCATAACGGACTGGGAGTCAGCCTGCCTGAGATGCACCCGTTTTCGCGCGTGGGCGTGGCGTGCAAGTCGATTCACGACCGGCTGAACGAGTTTGAGGCGCTCCGTGAGGTGAACGCCCGTGTGACAGCCACCTCGGCCGCCGACGCGCCGTCGGTAGTCGTGATTGTGGGTGAGAGTTTCAGCCCGTTCCACAGTTCACTTTACGGCTACGCCAAAGACACCAATCCCCGGCTGGCCGGACGCGTTGCCTCCGGGACACTCACGGTGTTCACCGACGCGGCCTCGCAGGCCGACTTCACCGACGGCGCGATGATGTCGATGTTCACACTCAAGCGCCCGGGTGAGCGGTGGTGGACGGTGCCGCTGTTTCCGGTGGTGTTCCGTCGGGCAGGGTATCATACCCGGTGCGCCGACACGCAGTATATCGTCGGCGGCGGACTGAACTCGTTTTTCTACGACGCCGGCCTGTCGGCGCTGATGTTCGACGAGCGCAACACAACCCGCTTCCGTCCCGACGGCGAAGTGTTGCCCACCCTGCACGCCACCCACGGAAAGCAACTCGTGGTGGTGCACCTGATGGGCCAGCACTACACCTACGCCGACCGCTACCCCGAACAGTTCGCCCGGTTCCAACCCGCCGACTATTCCGCCATGCTCACCCCCGATGAGCGGCAAATCACGGCGCACTACGACAACGCCACGCTATACAACGACTATGTGGTGGACGAAATCATCCGTAAATTCGAGCGTAAAGACTGTATCGTGGTCTATCTGAGCGACCACGGAGAGGAAGTCTTCGAGGTGGACCACTATATGGGCCACGGAAACGCCGCCTTCCGACCCGACCCGATTTACCAACTGCAGGTGCCGTTCATGATCTGGCTCTCCGACGAGTTCATCGCCAAGCGCCCCGACACGGCCGCGCGCATCAAAGCCTCGACCGACACGCCAATCATCACCGACGACCTGCCCCACTTCCTGCTCGATGTGGCAGGTGTCGACAACGACCACTTCCTGCCCGAGCACAGTTTCATCAACACGCGGTACAACCCAGCCAAACCCCGCCCGAGCCAAAACGGCCTGGACTACAACAAGGTAAAGGCCGCGACACGCATCAAAAGCCGATATTGAATCTTTTTTACGAGCCGAAAGGGCTGAATGTCGCCGAATTGTCGTACATTTGTAGCCTAAACCTCTAAAATCCATTAATGATGAACATCGTAGTCCTTGACGCCTATACCAGCAACCCGGGCGACCTCTCGTGGGACGGCCTGCGCCAACTCGGACAATGCACCATCCACGACCGCACCGCACCCGAACTCATCGTGGAACGCTCGCGGGAAGCCGACGCAATTCTAATCAACAAACTCCAAATCACACGCCAGATAATGGAGCAACTCCCGCGCTTGCGCTACATCGGCATCCTCGCCACAGGATTCAACATCGTCGACATCGAAGCCGCCGCAGAAATGGGAATCACCGTCACCAACGTGCCGGCCTACTCCACCAACTCCGTGGCGCAGCTCGCCATCGCACACCTGCTCAACATCTATTGCCAGATTCCGCATTACACCGAAGTGGTACGCTCCGGGGCGTGGTGCCGACACCCCGACTTCAGTTTCTCCGACACACGCATGATTGAGGCCGCCGACAAGACCATCGGCATTCTCGGCTTCGGGCAAATCGGCTCCGCCGTGGCGCGCATGGCGATGGCATTGGGAATGAAAGCGCAAGCCTACACAAGCAAACGCGCCGAAGACCTGCCCGCCGGTGTGGATAAGGTCGCGTCGATCGACGAACTGTTCGCCACCTCCGACGTGGTGAGCCTCCACTGTCCGCTGCTGCCCGACACGATTGGCATCGCCTCGCGCGAGCGAATCAATATGATGCGCCCCAACGGCATTCTGATCAACACCAGCCGCGGCCCGCTCGTCGACGAGCAAGCCCTCGCCGACGCGCTCAACGAAGGCCGCATTATGGCTGCCGGGGTTGACGTGTTCTCCATCGAACCCGCCCGCGAAGACAACCCCCTGCTGCACGCCCGCAACTGCCACGTCACGCCCCACATAGGCTGGACCAGCAAGGAAGCCCGCGAGCGGCTGATGGTGGTCGTTGTCGACAACCTGCGCGCGTTCATCGCCGGCGAGCGCCTCAATGTGGTATCCTGAACCCGGCGACGGGGACTTAAACCCGGCGACGGGGTCGCCGGGCACGTCGAAGATTCCCCTTCGGCGTGTTCAGCGACCCCGTCGCTGAACAATGAGGAATATGGCTCAACCACAATACTTCAAGCCCACCAAGCCTTCGATGCTGCGGCGGTGCTTCGAGCACGACTACACCTCGCGTTGCCTCTATCTCGTCACCACCACCGTTGTCGACCGCCGGCCGCTTTTGGGCCGATTGCGCGACAGTGGCGGCGGAGTCGAACGCCCCCGCATTGAGCCATCGCCCCTGGGCGAGGCTGTGCTTCAAGTCTGGGAAAGAATCCCGGAGATATATCCGACAGTTTCGGTCATCGCCGCGCAGGTGATGCCCGACCACTTTCACGGCATTCTCTTCTTTCGCGGCGATGAAGATTTACACCTCGGCCACGTGATGCGCGGCTTCAAGGCCGGCTGCAACAAAGCCTACCGCATCTTGGTCGCACAATCCGCCACCGAAGCCGGAATGCTCTGGAATAAAGGCTACAACGACCGCATACTCACACGCTATGACACCCTCGACCGGTGGAAACGCTATTTGGCTGAGAATCCACTGCGGCTCGCCGTCAAGCGCGAGCACCCCGACTTGTTCCGCGTGCGGTTCGGATGGCAGATCGGTGATTTTTCCGTGAGCGCGATAGGCAACCGTTTCCTGCTTGACTATCCCGAGCGTGTGGCCGTCCGCTGCCCGCGGAGGCTGAGCGAGGCGGAAATTTCTGAGCAAGTGGGCGCGTATCTCGAACTGGCCCGTCAGGGCAGCGTGTTGGTTTCTCCGTCAATCAGCCCGGGCGAGAAAACCGTAATGCGCGCCGCGCTTGACGCGCGACTGCCGATTATCCACATTGACGCGAACGGCTTCAACGATTACACCAAGCCCGGCGGGCAATTTTTCGAAGCCTGCGCTGCCGGGCGGTTGCTGATTCTCTCACCGTGGGAACACACCACACGCAAACAGGAACTAACCCGCGAGCGTTGCCTTTTGATGAATCGCCTTGCCGAAACCATCTGCGCCCGATGACCCGGCGACGGGATCGCCGCGCACGCCGATGATTCCCCCTCGGCGTGTTCAGCGACCCCGTCGCTGAAAAAAGCGCCGAAGAAAAAACGGGGAAATCGGGCGTGGGTCTCAGTTTTTTTGTACTTTTGTGGATTAAACTCCAAAACAACGCCGCCACGATATGGATTTCCGAACCACCATCCGCACGCCCGACAACCGACAATGGCTCCGGCACGAAGACGAACTGATGCTCATCGGCTCGTGCTTCAGCGACAACATCGGCTCACGCCTGCGCGCGGCCATGATGCTCGCCGACGTCAACCCCACCGGCACCGTCTACAACCCCATGAGCGTGGCCGCAACCGTCAACCGTATCATCCGCAACGAACCCGTGGCGGGTATGGACTTGATCGAGCAAGGCGGAATGTGGTTCAGTTACGACTTCCACAGCCGCTACTCCATGCCCGATAAGCAAGCCGCCCTCACGCGCATGAACCGCCGAATCGAGGCCGCGCACAACCACCTCAAAACCTCGCGCGCGATGATCATCACCCTCGGAACGTCTGTGGTCTACCGCCTCCGCTCCACCGGCCGGGTGGTGGCCAACTGCCACAAAGTGCCGGCCGCCGAGTTTGCGCGCGAGATGGCCTCCACCGGCGAAATCACACGGTGCCTGCGCGAGATGACGGAACAACTCAAAGCATTCCGGCCTGACCTGCATATAATCTTCACCGTAAGTCCGATACGCCACATCGCCGACGGACTGGACCAGAACTCGCTCTCCAAGGCCCGGTTGCGCGTGGCCGTGAGCGAAATCATTGAGGAGTTCGGCGCGCGCGATGTGGAGTACTTCCCCGCCTACGAGATCATGCTCGACGACCTGCGCGACTACCGATTTTACGCCGCCGACATGATTCACCCCTCCGACGTGGCCATCGAATACATCTGGCAAGCCTTCCAGGCCACCTGCTTCGACGACCGCTCGGCGCAGGCCGTGGCACGCTGCGAGCGCGTGGGCAAACGGCTGCAGCACCGACCCATCAACCCCTCCCGAGAAGCGCACGACCGGTTCAACACCGACACACGCGCCGTGGTGCGGAACCTGCTCCGGCAATACCCCTATCTTGACAAAATTAAAGAAATCAGCGCCATCACCGGCGAAGAGTAAACACCCACTGCCATGAAATACAGCATACAGGAAATACAGTCCAGAATCAACGCCCGAAAAGCCATCCTGCCCTGGCCCGACGACGAAGTGAGCCTGCTGCTCACCGATTCGCGCTCGCTCGTGAGCCCGGCCGAAACCGTATTCTTCGCCCTGCCCACAGCCAACGACCCGGGCGGGCACCGATATATCAACGAATTGCTGCGCCGGGGGGTGAGAAACTTTGTCGTGCAGTCGCTCGACGAGGTTGACCGAACTTTCGAGGCCAACTTCCTCATCGTAGACAACACCCTCGACGCCCTGCAGGAACTCGCCACCCAACACCGCCGCCAGTTCGACATCCCCATCATCGCCATCACCGGCACGCGGGGAAAAACCACCGTCAAGGAATGGCTCTACCAACTGCTCGCCGACGACTACCGGATCGTGCGCTCGCCGCGGAGTTACAACTCACAGATCGGGGTGCCCCTGTCGCTGTGGGAACTCGACGAAGACACCACCCTGGCCATCATCGAGGCCGGAATCTCGCGCCCGGGAGAAATGGCGCGCCTGCACCACATGATACGCCCAACCATCGGAGTGGTCACCAACATCGCGCCCGAAGCCGACGACGACTTCGGAAACAACCTCAACCTCAAATCGCAGGAAAAAGCCCGAATCCTGTACAACTGCCAGAGCGTGGTTTACCGCGCCGACGACAAAGGCGTGAGCCGAGCCATAAAACCCCTGCTCGACGTGGCCGGTGAGTCTCCCATTGACATCATCGACTGGTCGCGTAACGACTCCGACTGCGCCCTGTACGTGCCACAGGTGGCAACGGCCAACCGCCAGTCAATCATCAACTACACCATCGGCGGCGAGTTCCACTCCGTCACCATTCCGATGACCGACGAACTCGACGTGAACAACGCCATCACCTGTCTGGCCGTGCTGCTCCATCTCGGCATCACACCCGACGAGATCGCCCGCCGCATGGCAAGGCTCACACCGGTGGGCACACGGCTCAATGTGATCGAGGGCGTGAACGCATGCACCATCATCACCGACGAGTACCCAAACGACTTTGTCACCCTCACACCGGCGGTGAACTTTATGATGCGCCGGGCCGGAAACCGACGGACAGCCGTAATCCTGAGCGACCTCAACGAAGACGCATCGCCGGCCGAGGTGCGCTACAGCCGCGTGCGGAGCCTGCTCCGCGCCAAGGGCGTTGACCGGTTCTACGGAATCGGACCCGAAATGACAGCCCACGCCGCACTGTTCGACTCCCTGCCCGTGAAACGATTCTTCACTTCCACCGCCGACTTCATCGACCAAATGGCCCGAGGTGACTTCGAAGACGAGACCGTGCTCATCAAAGGCGGAGCCGACTTCGACTTCGACCAAGTGCTCGACATGCTCGAGGCAAAGCAACACCAAACCGTGGAGGAAGTCGACCTCAACGCCCTCGCGCACAACTTCAAATACCTCAAGTCGCTCGTCAAGCCCACCACCAAAACCGTCGCCATGGTCAAGGCATCGGGTTATGGAACCGGAAGTTACGAAGTGGCCAAAACCTTGCAGGACCGTGAGGCCGATTACCTTGCCGTGGCCGTGCAAGACGAGGCGACACAACTGCGCCGCGCCGGAATCACGATGCCCATCATTGTGCTCAACCCGTCGGTAGTGAACTACAAGTCGCTTTTCACAAACCGGTTGGAGCCGGAGGTGTTCAGCATTGACATGTGCCGCCAACTGATAAAAGAAGGCGCCAAATACGCCACCGACCGCCCCTTGCCCATCCACCTGAAAGTGGACACGGGCATGCACCGCCTCGGATTCACCTACGACCAACTGCCCGAACTCCTTGAGTTGCTTCAAGGCCAGAGCGTTGTCCACCCCGTTTCGGTGTTCTCCCACCTGTGCGTGGCCGACGAACCCGAACAAGACGCGTACACGCAGGCGCAATTCGACGAGTTTGACCGCTGTGTGGCCGTTCTTCAGGCACAGTACCCCGAGTTGCTGCGCCACATCCTGAACACCGCCGGCGTGATTCGCTTCCCCGAGCGGCAGATGGATATGGTGCGCCTGGGCATCGGCCTGTACGGCGTGCGTCCATTAGGCACTGAGGCCGACGCCGCGCTGCAACCCGTGGTGGCCCTGCACAGTGTGATCATGTCGGTCAAGACCTGGCCGGCCGGCACCACCATCGGCTACGGCCGCCGCGGTGTGCTCTCACGCGAAAGCCGTATCGCCACCATCTGCATGGGTTATGCCGACGGTCTCGACCGCCATTTCGGCAACGGAAACATCAGCATGTGGGTCAACGGACGGATGTGCCCGACGGTGGGAAACGTGTGCATGGACGCGGTCATGATCGATATCACCGACACCGACGCCCAAGTGGGCGACCGCGTGGAAATCTTCGGCCACCATGTGCCCATCGAGCGGTTGGCCGAAGCCCGGGAAACGATTTCCTACGAAGTGCTCACGAGCGTGTCTCCGCGCGTGAAGCGGGTGTATTTCAGGGAATAACGCCGCGCTTGTTTAGTCTTTCAAACAACCGACCGGAACAATGGCGATGCCCTCCTCGTTACGGTAGGCATAACTTCCTGTGGCTGTTAAAACCATCATAAAAGAAGGTCTTTTCATCTTTTCAGTATCAATTTGATTGGCTATTGCCTTAAGGCTTTTAATGCCATCGGCAATGAGCCTATCCCCACCGAGTTTAATCTCAATAAGCCCATATCTACCGTCACGCAGATGTGCCACCGCATCACATTCAAGGCCATTTTTATTGCGGAAATGGTAAATTTTACCATTGAGAGGTTCCACATATGTCCGGAGGTCGCGAATGCATAATGTTTCAAAAAACAATCCAAATGTTTCTAAGTCATTCAATAAATCGTTCGGTCCCATTCCCATAGCGGCAACTGCGATAGATGGGTCTGTAAAATAGCGTGTGTCAGAGGTTCGGATAGCGGTTTTTGAGCGTAAATTGGGATTCCATGCTTCTACATCATCAACAACAAAGATTTGTCTTAACGCTTTTATATAACTGGAAATTGTATTTTCATTAAGGTTTCCTCCATCATAGTTTTCTATGTCGGTTTTGATGGTTTGCACACTTGCTTGCGTACCTTGATGTCGAGCCAAAGAGCGCAGTAGTTTATGAACGCGTGTCGGGTCTTTGCTGACGCTGTCCACAAGACTGATATCACGTTGCTCAACAGCATCAACATAGTCAAAAGCCTGTTCCAATGCGATTTCTTCAGGCATTTCCACCGAGGCCGGCCAACCTCCACGACAAGTGAGATAAGCGATTCTATTCAAGTCTACAGTATTTACCCCCTCAACCTTCGCAGACGGGTCAAACAAACTTGCAAAAGATACATTTCCATTAGAATCTCCGGACTCCCACAACGACATAGGACGCATTCTAAGCCATGCGAAACGTCCTGTTCCGCTGTGCAGCACTTGCGTCATATCGGCTGGGACACTGGATCCTGTTAGAATAAACTGCCCCAATCCCGGGGTATGATCCACCTCAAAACGGATGGTGTCCCATAACTGTGGAGCGATCTGCCACTCGTCAATTAGCCGCGGTTTATCACCTTGGAGAAGCAGTTGCGGATTGATTTGGGCTAAATTCAGGTGCTGTTCAATCTGGCCGGGTTGGGTCATATAAAGCACACTTTTGGCTATTTGCTCGGCGGTGGTGGTTTTTCCACACCATTTCGGACCTTCAATCAGTACGGCACCTTTCCCCGCTAATTTTTTAGCGAGAAGCACATCGGCAATCCTTGGTCTGTAATCAGTTGGCATGGTTTTTTATGTTATTTTTCAGGACTGCAAAGATAGTGATTTTTTTGCAATTATGGCATTTGGCCAAAATTTAATAGGGAATTTGGCCAAGTTTTATTAGTGAATTTGGCCAAAATTTGATAGTGAATTTGGCCAAATTCGGTTTCCGCTGGATGGGAAAGGTGGAATAGCGGTTGCGTGCCGGGTTAGTCGAGTGTCCAGTCGGACAGTGTTTGGCAGACGTTGAAGATATGCTCCTTACGGGCCTCCACGCGGGTGTGGAATATCTGCTGGCATTGACGGATCACATCTTCGGGAAACGAGTCCGACAAGGCGAGCCAACTGAAGTTTCTCACGCAGGCCACCACATCGATCTGCTCAATCCGGTGGGCAATCAGGTCGTCGGGCTGTCCGTCAAAGTAATAGCGAATCATGCGGTTCCACATCTGGTGGGCCATATGCTCGGGCATTCCGATGATTTTATCATACGACCCCACGAGCAACTTCATCGAGGAGTACGAGTGTGCGAGGTCGATAATCGGATGCCCGTAGCCCACCTCACCCATGTCAATCAGCATAAGTTCGCCGTCCTGCATCATGGCATTTTTGGTTTGCAGGTCACAGTGCAGAAGCCGGTTGGACTGGGGAATGTGGTCGATTATGCGCATAAGGACGTCAACCGATTCGGGGGAGAAAAAGCGGCTCAGGCTTGCCACGGCTTTCCGCTCGTGGTCCAGTGCCGAGGGCACGTTGCCTCCGGGCGGCACATGGATGGCGTGCACTTGCCTGAACAGGTCGGCATACATCCGGGCGAACTCATCCATGCGCTCAGGCTCGGCCTTGATGCAGTCGCTGAGCGTGCGGGCACGCAGGAGTTCATACACCAGGCCGTAGCAGTTGTCCACTTGAACGATGTCGAACGAGATGGGCGTGGGCATGCCGAGCACGAAGGTGACTTTGGCCATCGCGATTTCGTGCTGGACATCGTCAAGTGATGTCCCTTCGCGGAACACTTTGATGATGGTGTCCTCATCGATTCGGTACACCATGCCTACGCCACCGGCTCCGATTACCTCAAGACCTGCCACGCTGAGTTGCCGCAATGCCTTGTTGACGGTCATGATTTTGGTGAATCCGGTGGTTTCAAGCACGCTGTACACTTCGGGCGAGGCATCGTCGATACGGAATCGGCGGCACGCTTTCGAGAGGGTGAGGAAGATGCGCAGGCCTGAGGATGATATATAGGAAAGGTTGCGACAGTTGACCACCACTTGTTTTCCCGTTGCGTTGAGCAGGGGTTCAAGTTGTGCTTTCACGTCGGGGGCGGCAAGGGTGTCGAGGCGTCCGGCGAGTGTGGCGGTGATGGTGTCGGCGGTTTCGGTGATGGAGGTTTGAATCATAACTGCTTGGTTTGTGGGAGAGAATAATAATAGAGAGGGGATAAGGGCGGAGCGTGTCGGGGTTACTTCTTGGCGGTGTAGTTCATGCGGACTTTCTCCCAAGTGAGTGTGCCGTCTTTCTTCACGTGCACGCGCAGGAGGTACTCACCCGGATTGGGGCTGTTGGCCTCCGACATGGAGTCGAGGGTGAGGTAGGTCACGCCGTCGAACACGCGCTCGTCCCATTTGTGGACATGCCCGCAGAACACGATTGAGGCGTTCCACTTCTTGAACTGGTTGAGCAGGAAGAACGTCTCCTCGCGGGCGAAGGTGGAGGCGAACTCCATCTGCGAGGGGCGGAAGATGTTGGTGTGGCCGAACACGAACGTGTGGCGGTAGAAGTTGTCGCCGTTGAGCGCACCCTGGTTTATCAGGTCAACCTGCGTTTGTCCGAGCGTTCCCGAGGCGGTGTCGAGGAAGATGAAGTGGTCGAACTCAATGGTTCCGTTGACCAGCACGGCTATGTCGAACTCATAGAACGAGGAGTGGAAGATGTTGCTCCACAGCGCCCAGCCGTTGTGGGTGATGTCGTGGTTGCCCACCACGGGGAAGAAGGGGAAAACGAGGTCTTCCGGCTTGATGGGTTCCGAGTCGGGGTTGTCTTTCAGGGTGTATGTCCCGTCTTCGTTTTCGATGAAATATTTGTCGATATACTTTTGCCGTCCTTGTCTGACGCAGGAGTCGAGGTTGATGTAGTATTCCGCCTTGGTGTCGGCGATGTCTCCGAGGTGCGCCATGAACAAGTCTCCGTCGCGCAGGCCGATGTCGAACATTTCCGATAAACGTCCGATGTCGGTTGTGATGTGGCTGTCGGAGCCTACGAGGAAGGTGTACTCGTCTTCGGCGACTCCGATCTGGTCGTCGTCGTTAAGGTATTTCGCGTAG
>CACYCT010000190.1 GCA_902772965.1 uncultured Bacteroidales bacterium
GCAACTGGATCCGGACACGCATCCCATACCTCGACAACGGAATGTTCCGCCCATACGTGTACGGAGACATCAACCGCGACGGCACAGTCGACATCGCCGACATCAACTCCCTCATCGCGGCAATCTTCCGCCAAAACGACTACCCGCTATGGTACGAAGACCTCTACAAAGACGACCGATACGATATCGCAGACCTCAACATACTGATAAACATCATATTGAACAATAACCCATCAAACCGATAACCACCACACAGGCATGCAACAACCAAACGTTTTCCATCTTGTCTCCAACCGATACTGGGGCGGCCCGGAAGAGTACGCCTACGGACTGCTCTCACGACTGATCCACGACAACCGCTTCTATGCCGAAGCCGTGTGCAAGAAAAACGAACCGGTGTTGCAGCACTTCCGGCGCCTTGACGTGCCCATCTCAATCCTGCCCCTCAAAGGAATCACCGACATCGACTCCGCCAAACGTCTGGCCAGACTGCTGCGGAAAGGACAGAGCATCATCCACGTCCACACCACAACCGACGCCATCCTCGCCATCGCAGCCCGGCGAATGAGCCGCAACAAGGACAACATCAAAATCGTGCTCACACTGCACGGCCTCGTTCGGCCACACTCCAACTACTTCTACAAACGAACCTACCGCGCGATCAACCACCTCGTGTTCGTCTCCGAACGCGCACGAACGGAATGGATCGCAGGCGCTCCCTGGGCCAACCCCGAAAAGGCATCAGTCATCCGAGACAGCGTCACCGACAACCCGCACGCACTGCCGGCACCTATCCTCAGACAACAACTCGGAATCCCCGACAGCCAGGTGATACTCATGTACCACGGGCGCGTAAGCCGAGAAAAGGGAATCGAAACACTGCTCCGGGCCGTGACGCAACTCAACAAAGAACAATTCCACCTCGTCATCATCGGAGAGGGAACAAACAAATTCACAGCCGAAATCAAATCCTTCATCATCGAAAACCAGCTCGTGCGAAACGTCACACTGCTCGGATTCAAGGAGAACATCGCACAACTCACCGCACAGGCCGACATCGGAGTGCTTCCATCCATCGAACCCGAAGCGCTCGGACTGTCAAACCTCGAATACATGCGCGCAGGAAAGGCACACATCACAACCAACAACGGAGCACAAACCGAATACGCCACCGACGGACGGAACGCACTCCTCGTTGACCCGGCCAACCACTTCAGCCTCGCCGCTGCAATACAGCGACTTATCGACGACCCGCAACTGCGCAATAGAATCGGAGAGCAAGCAAAAAACGATTTCCAGAGCGACCTCAACTACGACATCTTCTACACCAAGATGACCGACCTCTACCTGCATCTGCTTCAACAAAAAACGGAACAGCAATGAGACTACACACGCTCGCCATCGCCGCTACACTCGCGGCTCTGATCGCCTGCACCCCAACGGAAAATTCCTCCGGCACTGCGCCAACAAACGCCCACACCCAAGACACCACCCGAACCGAGGCATACATCACACAACGCATCAACCAAATCTACGACTTCATCAAAGCCGACAGCACACTCAGTATCCCGATAACCGAAAAAGACCGAAAATTCATGTCGGCCGCCTTCATCGCACTGCAAGACAGTGCATTGGAAATCGCCCGACAAACCAACGACAACATCATCGACGCCGACCACTGGATCTGCGGACAGGACTGGACCCGCCCCACCGTCGAGATCCTCTCCATCACCGACATCACCGACTCCACAGCCACCGCCCAAGTACGGGTGACAAACAACATCGACCCCAACAACCCGCAACGCACCAACCTGATTCTACCACTGGTGTGGGAGCGTGACAACTGGTTTGTCGACGACTTCGTTCAAACATGGATGAGCCAACGCATGAGCGAGCGCGAATGGCTGCAAAAATACGTCGACAACAACCGCCGGAAAAAATAATTTTCCACAAAAACCGACCAATCTGAACGCTAATCCAAAAAAAAGACTTACCTTTGCAGTCGCAATCGCAAACAACCGCGATGTATCAGCCGCAATAGCTCAGTCGGTAGAGCATTTCATTCGTAACGAAAAGGTCGCGGGTTCGAGTCCCGCTCGCGGCTCACAATGAGCACAATCCGCTTCCATAACACACACGGAAGCGGATTATTTTTCACCTGAATTATGAAAATCGCCACAAAAGACTTCCGGCAAATGCAACCCGGATACCCCATCACGGCGCCCACCGACCCCTACTACATGTCGTTGACAGCGCAACTCGGCGCCGCATGGGACAAATGGGGAGGACTCTCAACACTCAACGACGACACCCGCGCACGCGTCACCCTCGCAACCGTGGGATATTTCCAGGACATCGTCGCAGACGCCGGACTATGGCGCACTTTCACCGACCAACACCGGCGGAAATTCGGCAAACCTCTGCCGCTGAGCCACATCGACGACGACTACACCGACTTCGAACTCAACCGCGACGACATCAGATTCCTCATCGCATATATCGCCAACGGCGAGCACGCCCACCTCGGCCTCCCCCACATCGACCCAGACAATCCAGAAGTGGCCGCTCTTGCCGACCTGTTCTTCAACCTGCTCGACAGCGTGTACGAAACCGCCCCCACCCCGGTCGACTACCTCCTGCTCGCAGGCCTCGACCTGAACAATCCGCAAGAAACCGAGCAAGCCTACAACCTCACCTACTGGCTCTTCTGGAACTCCTACATCATGCGCCCAACCATGCTTGCGGCAACACGAACCATACTCGACGACGTGCGCGCACTGATTGACAGGCACGGAAACGACGCCGAGCCGCACGTGGCCGACCTTCACGACCATGTCATGGCCAAATTCCCCTGCGGACCGATTCCGATGCCCATCGGACAATGGATACAACTAATCATCAACCCGCCCGAAGACTGACCCGAAGGTTTGAAGGCCTTCGGTTGCTCGTCGTTTTATCCGGTACAGAAAAAATCATGCCGAAAGAGCCGTACCCGCGGCACGCAATATCACAAAAAAAATGTCGTTGAACGGTTTTTTGAAAAAAATCAACCGATATTGCCGAATATTTTATAACTTTGCCGTTTAGAAACCATCACATCTCCGCCCTATGAACACCACCCAATACTGGATCATGCAAAACGGCAATCAAACCGGACCGGTTGATGCCGAACAACTGCGTGCAATCACGCTCAGTGAAAACGACTATATCTGGCGCTCCGGACTGGCCGACTGGATTCCCGTGAACGAACTGCCGGAACTGGAATCCCTCAACCTGAATTTCGAAGGCACTCCCGCCACGCCCATTCCGCCGATTCAGCCCCAGCAGGAACCCGAACAGGCTCAGGAACCCGAACAGGAACTCGAGCAGGAACAGGCTCAGGAGCCCGAACAACAACCCGAACCGGAGCCGGAACCCGCCGGGCAAATCCCTCCCATGCCGGAAGCCGCTCCCGAACCACCGATAATCGAAGGTGTCTACAGCGGAGATCCAACTGTCGCCGTCGGAACGCCAACGGCCGCAATGGGACAGCAACAACCCCAACCGGCGACAAACCAGCCTGAACCACCCCAAACAAATCAACACGCACAGCAGGCATGGCCCAAATGCCCGCCCACGAATATGGTCTGGGCGGTGTTGGCGACGGTGCTTTGCTGCGTTCCGCTCGGAATCGTCGCGATTGTATACAGCACAAAAGTGTCGAAACACTATTACGCCGGCGAGTTTGAGCGCGCAGAGCATTACAGCGAAGTGAGCGCGTGGTGGTGCATCGGCGCCATCGTGGGAGGCATTATCCTCTCGCCCTTCGTCTCGCTGATTCAGATGATCGCCATGTCGTGATGTTTCAACCCTATCGATGATTCGGCGCGCGGTATTGTTCGCACTATTGGCGGGACTGATAGTCTTGGCGGTGGTGTACTACATGTTTGACCCTTCTGATTCCGTATTTTTCCCGAAATGCGTATTCCGCGTCGTAACCGGTTGGGAGTGCCCCGGTTGCGGCTCGCAGCGCGCCATACACGCCCTGCTGCACGGAAATCCCGGTGAGGCGTGGAACCACAATGCGGGTCTACTCGTAGCCATTCCGATACTGCTGACCCTGGTTGTCGCCGAGTGGAACCGGCTGCGCTGGCCGAAGTTTCACCAGCGCGTGACCTCAACACCCCTTATCACCCTGCTTTTGCTGGCGATAATGTTGTGGTGGATCGGACGAAACGTGATTTAGGCCTCAGTATCATGCGGTTTGACAGGGCTTATCGGCGGAGGCGCGAACGACAGGCGATAACCAGCGTGAAAACCCCACATTCGGCAGAACTCCGGCGCTGTCCTCTATGAAAACAGTCGGTGGCGGAACCGAAAAGTTCCGCCACCGGCTATGACTGTGGCTTTATGAGATTACCAGATGATGGCGCGTTCGGCGGGGTCGAGCCAGAGTTTGTCGCCCGGCTTGATGCCGAATGCCTCGAAGAAGGTGTCGATGTTTCTCAGTGTAGCGTTCACGCGGTTGCGTCCGATGGAGTGCGGGTCAGACTTGGTTTGCTGATACGTTGCCTCGTCGGTGCGGTTCTCGGCCCAGATGCGTCCGTAGGAGAGGTAGAAACGCTGCGCGGGAGTGAATCCGTCAAGCGTTTTGCCGTCTTTGAACTGCTGTGTTTGACGGAACGCGTCGTAGGAGATGCGCAGTCCGCCCTGGTCGGCGATGTTTTCTCCGAGGGTGAGGTGTCCGTCGGCGTGCAGGTCTTTAACGACGATGATTTTGTCGAATTGCGCGGCGAGGCGCTCGGCGGCGTTTTTGAATCGCTCGGCATCGCCCGGCGTCCACCAGTCGGTCATGTTGCCGGCTTGGTCGAACATACGTCCCTGGTCGTCGAATCCGTGGGTCATCTCGTGTCCGATAACCACTCCGATGGCGCCGTAGTTGGTCGCGTCGTCGGCGTTGACATCGAAGAAGGGCGGTTGCAGGATTGCCGCGGGGAAGCAGATTTCGTTGGTGGTGGGGTTGTAGTAGGCGTTAACGGTTTGCGGTGTCATGCCCCATTCCTCTTTGTCAACGGGTTTGCCCATCTTGTCGAGGTTGCGGCGGGTTTCGAAGATGGTGGCGGCTTTAATGTTCTCGTAGAGCGACAGGGCGGGGTCGACTTGCAGGCCGGAGTAGTCGCGCCAGCGGTCGGGGTAACCGATTTTGACGGTGAAGGAGTTGAGTTTGACGAGGGCGTTCACCTTGGTGGTGTCGCTCATCCACGTCAGTGAGGCGATGTGCGCGGCAAGCGATTTGCGCAGGTTGGTGATGAGTTTAAGCATTTTCTCCTTGCTGCCGTGGGCGAAGTATTTTTCAACGTAGAGTTCACCGACGGCCTCACCGAGCAGACTGTTCGGAATGCCCTGCGCGCGTTTCCAGCGTGCCTGACGCTCCTTCTGTCCGCTCAGGGTTCGCCCGTAGAACTCGAAAGAGGCGTCTCCCATGGCGTCGCTGAGGTAACTCACACCTTGACGGACGGTCATCCATGTGAAGTAGTCTTTCATCTGCTGCTCGGTTTGGGTGGCCATCAGGCGCTGGGCCACTTCCATCACACGGGGCTGCTCAAGGATTACCCATTCCACCTTGACTCCAACTTGCTCGAAGTAGCGTTTCCAGTTCACGGCGGGGTAGTCGGCTTGGAGTTGCTCGAGTGTGCGGACGTTGTAGAGTTTGTTGTAGTCACGCGCTTCGGCGCGGCTCATTTTCGCTTGGGCGAATTGGTATTCCATGTCATAGACGGTTTTCGCGATTCGCTGCGCTTCTTTCTTGCTTGCTCCGGCGAGCATCATCTCTTTGACGATGTATTGCCGGTAGGCTTCCTGAATTTTTTTGCTGTCGGCATCGGTATTGAGGTAGTAGTCACGGTCGGGCAGACCAGAGGAGCCGGCGCTGAGCCACATCGCGTTCATGTCGCTGTTTTTCAGGTCGGTTTCCACGCCGATTCCGAAGTAGGGATTTCCGAGCGTGAGGTGGGTCTTGGCCAGAAAGTCGGTCAGATTGGCTTTTTTGAACGATTTGGCGAAGTCGAGGTCGGCCTTAAGCGGCGCGGCTCCCTCGCGGTTGAGGCGGACGGAGTCCATGGCGAGGTTGTACAGGTCGGTCACCTTCTGTCCCACGGTTCCACGCGCGTGCTTGGTTTTCGCAAGGTCGTCGAACAGTTCGCGCAGTTGTTTGCGGTTGTTTTCGGCCAGGTCGTTAAACACGCCATAGGACGAGTATTCGGGTTTGAGCGGGTTGGCTTTCATCCAGCCGCCGCCGGCATACTGGAAGAAGTCGTCGCCGGGCTTGACACTCAAGTCCATGTCGGCGCGGTTGACACCCACATTTTGTGCCGTGGCCAGCAAAGAGGCCATAACGGCGAAGGTCAGGAGAATTCTTTTCATATCTGGTTAGTTGTTAATGGTGTTATTGCACTACTTCATAGCCGAGTTGAGTGACTTTTTCGGCGATGACTTCGTCACTGACTTCGCCCTCTACATAGGCGAGACCCTGGGCGAGGTCGACACTGACCGAGGTCACACCCTCGAGTTCGCTCAGGCCGCGCTCAACGTTGGCCTTGCAGTGGTTGCACATCATGCCACGGATCTTAACGGTTTTCATACGAGGAGTTTTTATGCGTTTGAGTTGAATGGATTTGTTGTATTTTCCGATGGTGGCCACTGCGAGCATGGCAATCAGGGCGATGCTGCACGAGTTTTTCAGCCACTCGGCGCCGCCCATGTGGTGGGCGTGACCGCTGTGGCACGGCATTGCGGCCACAAACGCCTCGCGCAGACCGGGCCAATAGTCCACCAAAAGCCCGAAGCCTATGGCGCCGAGCACAATCGAAGTCACATACACGGCCGTGGCACGATGTCCGAACGCTTTGCCGAGCACCATCATCGAGGCCACGTTGGCGGCCGGTCCGGCCATAAGCAACACCAGCGCGCACCCGGGCGACAGGCCTTTCATCATCAGCGCGGCCGCGATGGGTATCGAGCCGGTGGCGCACACGTACATCGGCACGGCGATGGCGACAATCACAACCATGTTCAGCAGCGGCCAGCGCGCGTAGAGACTGAAAAAGTTGTCGGGAACGAGTACGGTAATCAACGCCGCAACGAGCAGACCGATGACAAGCCAGCGTCCGATGTTCTGCATCATGTCGTAGAAACCATAGCGCAGTGTGAGCCAAAGTTTTCCGGCCAGCGTAGCAGGGCGAGCCTCGGTTGCAGACGCTTCGGCGGCATCAATATCCGAGAGTTTTCCGCTACGCTCAAACCGCCCCACGGCCAATCCGCCGAACAGAGCCGTCACAAGAGCGGCCACGGGGCGCAGTATGGCAAACGGCAGACCCATCATCGAGTAGGTCGCCGCGATGGAATCCACTCCGGTTTGGGGCGTGGCGATGAGAAACGATGTGGAAGCCGCCCGGGATGCGCCACTGCGACGAAGCGAAACCGCCGTGGGCAACACGCCACAGGAGCATAGCGGCAGCGGAACGCCAATCAGCGCCGCCCACGCCACACTGCGAAACCCCGTGCCCGACAACAAACGCGCCGTAAGACTCACGGGAACAAACGCGTGCAGCACACCCGCGATGAGGAAGCCCAACAGCAGGTAGGGCGACATCGCGTGAATCATATTCCACAATGCGTTCAGATACTCCATAATCCGCTTGCAAAAATACGCATTTTCTTGAAAACGGCAAAATAAGAAGAGTTCTGCAAGGCGAGTTCCATAAATGGGTAAACTTGGCTGCGCCTCAGCAAATCGAGCAAGCCCGTCTGCATTCGGCTTGAACGAGATCTGGACTCAAGGCCGCAGCGTTCCGGCACCCTGAAGGACCTGCCCATGGGCCGACCATTACCACATATATGCTGAAAGGCGACTAAACACGACCGAAACCATCACATTAAATTTGGAACTTATAACCCACCATGAACCATACGGTTCACTGTGGTGGTGCCGTCTTCGTGGTGGTTAACGACGATATTCATGCCAGGCCACGGTTGGGAACTCATATTCCCCATCATGTTGACATAAGTTGTGCCGCTGATGGGGCTTGAGTCTTCCGGCAATCGTACAAGGCCGGTTATCACGCCCGGTGTGGCATCGCAAGTCCAATTGATAGTAAACTCGCTCTTAGGGTCGGTTCCCTTTGAGCCTTCAAAATTAATGTCGTAGGTGTATGTGAAAGTGCCGCGCGCCACATTTTCCGAAACCGTGTAATCGGTTAGCAGTATAATATCACCAACCACATCGTCACTTGTGATCTCTCCTTCTGCTACTTTAACGCGGCGTTGGAGCGCGCCGATAATCTCCTTGCAGCCACTCTTGAACTCAATCACACGCGAGCGGGTGAACTTGGTTTCCGTTCGGCCGTTGCTGGTCATGTCCATTCGGTCAAAGATGTTTTTCTCGCCCTCATCGTGTTTAAGATTGTCCAGGCGGAAATAGTAGTAACGCCGCGGCGTGCTTTCATTGGGCTGCGTTTTCTCGAAACATTCGGCAACGAGTTCGCGCGTTTGTGAATGGTAGGAAGAAGTGCCCGGAACAAAACTCAATTTGGTCAGTCCGGTTAAATCCAACTCGGTCAAGTGGTTCATGTAGCACACCAAAGTTGTAAGCTCGGTGTTTTTGCTCACATCCAATTCGGTGAGTTCATTTCCCTGTATGCCCAGACCTGCTAATTTCAGGTTTTTAGACACATCTATCGTCGGCAAGTCGCAGTTAAAGCAGTTTAGGAAAGTCAGTTCGGGACATTTGGTGACATCGATAGAAGCCAGGTCAGGGTTCGCGTTGCAGTCGAGACGCTTAAGATTGACATTATTGGTAAGGTCGAGTTCTGTCAATTTGTTCACCTTACAATACAACTCAGTCAAGGCACGGTTCTTGCCCAAATTCAGAGCCGTTATTTTATTGTCATTGCAATACAGTACAGAAAGCGATGCGTTGTTGCTCAAATTCAGAGAGGTGAGGTTGTTATAATCACAACGCAGTGTGGTCAGATTCGCCAGATTGCTTACATTGAGTTCATCAAGGCCGCATTGTGAGCATTGAAGTTCAGTAATGCTATTGTTGGCGCTCAGGTCGAGCACGCCTATCGGCGATTGGGTGCAGACGAGTGTTCTCAATTCTGTGTTGTTCGACACATCGAGCGCGCTGAGGCCAAAGTTACCATTGCAATAAAGCGTTGTCAGAGAGGTGAACCACTCAATGCCTTTAAGGCTGGTAATGCCTTTTGCACGCACGTTGATTGTGGTGATTTTGGCCAGGTTTTCGCTACTGATTGACACGCCCTCCTCGGTGAATCCTCGACTTGAGAAGTTTTCTTTCAGATAGGTGCGGAATTTCTCGTCGGGAAAAGTCTGGTCATTGAAAACGACATTGGAACTCATGTGCATTGATAAAGACATGAGCAACGGTAGGATTAAAAGTTGTTTTACAAGTTTCATAATCTCAAAAAAGTGGTTTAAATCAGTTGATTAAGCCTCAAGAAAGGTGAAAATTCAGGCTAATCCTTTCACAAGGCTCAATTTTAATCCGACAAAATTAATGTTTTTGGGGCACTCAACCATTATTTCGGTATCTGATTTTGCGTTTTTTAATAGAAAAATCAGGCAGACACGCACTACGCAACCGGCATTAATGACTAATTTTGCCGTGTATTTAGTCTGTTTGGGACCGATCCGATTACGCTGCCACAAAACAAGTGTAATCACACGCACGACCAACCTGAGGTCTACCACTATTTAAACCAAGTCCAACAAATTGGATAAACTCGGCTGCACATCGGCAATTAAGTCTTATATAATCACAAATGCGACGTCTCGTTAACATACTGCTCACCATCCTGGCCGCGCTGACGGCCTTCGGGCTCATTTGCGCGGCATACGGCGGACACATCGACCCGCGCGTGTGGGCGCTGCCGGCGGTGGCCTCGCTCGCCTTCGTGCCGACATTGATCGTGGCCGTTGTGATGACGCTCGGATGCGCGCTGCTCCGCAGTTGGCGCGCCGCGGCCATTCTCGCAGGCGCACTGATTCTGACTTGGCCCGTAACCGGTGTGCAGGCACCATTGAACCTCACCTCCCCCACCCCAAAAGGAAAAACCTTCCGGCTGATGACCTACAACGTTTCGATTTTCAACGACAACGGGGAGACCCTCAAATACATACTCACACAGGACTGCGACATCGTGGCCATTCAGGAAGGCTCGCTCTGCACGTTGCACTACGACCAACTGCCGCAGCACAAGCACCTCATTGAGGAGTTAGACCGAAAATACCCCTACCGGTCACACGGATACCACGACCTGATGATTCTCTCCAAGTGGCCATACACCGTCTATGCCGACAGCACACTCCGCCACGGATTCGGCTCGCTCGACGACAGCTCAAGCGAGTATCACTTCTACACCAAAATGTTCCGCATTGACGTTGACGGACACGAGGTGAGGCTGCTAAACGTGCACCTGCAGTCGATAGGACTGAAACAGAGCGACAAACAACTCTATGTCGACATCACGCGCAACAACGTTCAGGGAGGTACCGGACTTCGCCGGGCGAGATATTCCATAATCTCCAAACTCCAATCCGCCGCCCGCCGCCGGGCTAACGAGGCGGAACTCATTCGGAGCGTGCTCGACTCCATTCCGGCCGAGCGAACCATCGTGTGCGGCGACTTCAACGACGTGGCAACCTCCTTCGCCCACCGAACCATCGCCGGAGCCGACCTGCGCGACGCCTGGGCCGACTGCGGCCTCGGACCGACCTACACTTTCCACGACCACCGCATGCTCTTCCACATCGACCACGTCCTCTACGGCGGCCGCCTGAGGGCCATTGACATCAACCGGCACCGCGAAGGGCGCAGCGACCACTATCCACAAATCGTCACCTTCGAATTGCGGTAAACGAACAAACAACACCGAATTCCAAAAGTTCCATTAACCCTAATCGATAAACTTTCTGCTGGTTAGAATTAAACTTGCTCTATTGCGAAAGATTATGTAACTTTGCCGTCTGAAACAAATCCGACCTATGGCAGAACGATTCTTTAACACCTCCGGACCGAATATCCCGACCGACAGTTATACACTTAACCCGCTGA
>CACYCT010000191.1 GCA_902772965.1 uncultured Bacteroidales bacterium
TCGCTGTCGAGCATCTGAATCAGCGAAGCCATCGACCGCGCCACACGAAATCGGAGCGTGATGCCCTTCGTGCGGGCAAAGGCGCGAATGCGGTCGTAATCGTAGCCGAGCGTGTCGCCTTGAAGAATGAAAAAGCCGGTGGGACTGTACAACGTGCCCACCACCAACGTGTCGGGCAACGGACGCCGATGAGAATCGGAACTCGAGCAACCCTGCCAGGCAAGGGTCAGCACGGCAAGCAGTACAAGCCAAATGGGAATCAACCGGCGCATTTCAGTATTCGAATGTGCCGTGTTCGCCGGTGATGGTCAGCCGGTTGGACTCACTTTCCTCAACGTGACCTATCACCTGCGCGTCAACGTTGAACTCGCGCGCGATGTCAATCACCTCCTGCGCCTTGTCGGCGCTAAGGTAGATTTCCATCCGGTGACCCATATTGAACACCTGGTACATCTCGCGCCAGTCGGTGCCGCTCTGTTGCTGGATCAGGGTGAACAGCGGCGGGGTGGCGAAGAGATTGTCTTTTATAACGTGTTTGTTCTCGACAAAGTGGAGCACCTTGGTCTGCGCGCCGCCGGTGCAGTGCACCATTCCGTGAACGGCGGGCCGCATCACGTCGAGCATGCGTTTGACAATCGGCGCGTAGGTTCGCGTGGGCGAGAGCACAAGGCGGCCGGCGTCAAGAGGAGTGCCGTCAACGGGCGCGGTCAAGTCCATTTGTCCGGAATAGACCAAGTCGGTGTCGGTGGCGGGGTCATACGTTTCGGGATATTCTTCGGCGATGGCGTGGGCAAACACATCGTGGCGCGCGGAGGTCAAGCCGTTGCTGCCCATGCCGCCGTTGTACTGCGTTTCATAGGTGGCCTGCCCCGAAGAGGACAGTCCAACAATCACGTCGCCGGCGGAGATGCGCGCGTTGTCAATCACGTCGGCGCGAGGCATGCGGCACGTTACCGTGCTGTCGACAATCACCGTGCGCACCAAGTCGCCCACGTCGGCCGTTTCTCCGCCGGTGGAGACAATGTCGACACCCATCTCGCGCATCCGGGCGAGGAACATCTCCGTGCCTTCGATGATGGCCGCAATCACCTCGCCGGGAATCAGACGCTTGTTGCGTCCGATGGTCGACGAGAGCAGTATCCCGCCCGTGGCGCCGACGCAGAGCAGGTCGTCGGTGTTCATCACCACGGCATCCTGCGCAATGCCGTGCCACACGGTCAGATCGCCCGTGCGCCGCCAGTAGGCGTAGGCCAAGGCCGATTTCGTTCCGGCGCCATCGGCGTGCATGATGTTGCACCACTCCGGGTCGCCTCCGAGCAAGTCGGGGATAATCTTACAAAACGCATGCGGGTAAAGCCCTTTGTCGATGTTACGGATGGCGTTGTGAACATCGGTTTTTGCGGCCGAAACGCCGCGCCGGTCATAGCGGTTCATATCAGTAGTTTCAATTGGAAGTCATCAAAATCAGGTATACCAACACCGCCGGAGCCACAAGCAGCAGACTGTCGATCCGGTCGAGCAGTCCGCCATGTCCGGGAATGAGCGTGCCGCTGTCTTTCACTCCGGCCGTGCGCTTGAGCAGCGACTCCACAAGGTCGCCATACGTGGCCGCAATCGCCACCACAACACTCAAGCCGATCCACAAGCCCAACTGGGGCACTTGGAACACATCTCCCGCCCAACGGTCGATGGCCCAAGCCGAAAACACGCACGCCAACACTCCGCCAACAAAGCCCTCCCAAGTCTTCTTCGGCGAAATGCGCTCCCAAAACTTGTGCCGGCCCATGGTCACGCCCGACAGGAACGCGCCCGTGTCGTTGATCCAGATGAACACAAACACGCCCAGCAGTATCCGCGGCGCGCTGATGGCCACAATCGCGTTGAGCAGCGACAGCGGAAACGCCACATAGCCGATGGCCAACATGGAACGCTGCAGGCTCTCAATCGCGTTTTGCCGGGGACGATACAGTTGAACCGCCAAACGCAACACCATGTACACGCTCGGCCAGAGAAGCCAGTCAACCACCCGAGCCGAGTCAACGTTCATCAGAAGATACATCGACACAAACAGACCGACCGCGCCGGCCATATCAAGCGCCATCAGCAACCATGACTCATCGGCCTGAGGACGAACCATGCCATAGATTTCCTTCACGCCCCAAGCGGCGGCAAGCGAAAACAGAATCAGAAACGCCAACGGCGAATTGTCCAGCAGCACAATCGCCGCCACAATCAGAGCCACATACACGGCCCCGGACAGCGAACGGACAAATATATTTTTCAACATAATCTATACGTTTTTTGAAATTTTCCGCAAAGGTACACTTTTTCTCCCGAGCAGCGAAATTAACCATTTGTTTTTACAGCATTTTATGACAACCCGACAACCACATGGTCCTTAAACTCCTTAATCTCCTTAAATTCCTTAAATTCCCTATCCCCCTTAAGCCTCTTTGAAGAAATTTGTGTAATTTTGCGCCGCTCAAATCTTTCGACAACCCTCTATGGACTTCACCCTGCAAGCCACCGCACCCGGATCCAACGCACGAGCCGGCACAATCACGACCGACCACGGAACCATACAGACACCCATCTTCATGCCCGTGGGAACCCTCGGAGCCGTCAAAGCCGTGCACATGGCCGAACTTCGCGACGACATCAAGGCGCAAATCATTCTCGGCAACACCTACCACCTGTACCTCCGCCCCGGAACCGACATCATCGAGCGAGCCGGCGGACTGCACCGGTTCAACGGTTGGGACAAACCCATCCTTACCGACAGCGGCGGATTCCAGGTCTTCTCCCTCAGCGCGAACCGGAAACTCAAACCCGAAGGAGTGACGTTCAGAAGCCACATCGACGGGTCGAAACACCTGTTCACGCCCGAAAACGTGGTCGACATCCAGCGCTCCATCGGCTCCGACATCATGATGGCGCTCGACGAATGCCCACCGGGAACAAGCGAGCGGGCATATGCACAGAAGTCACTCCGCCTCACGCAAGGCTGGCTCGAACGCGGATGGAAACACTTCCAGGCCACACAACCCCGCTACGGACACAGACAGGCATTCTTCCCCATCGTGCAAGGGTGCGTCTATGAAGACCTCCGCCGCGACGCCGCACGGCACGTGGCGGACCTCGGCGCCGAAGGAAACGCCATAGGCGGCCTCGCCGTGGGTGAGCCAACCGAGGTGATGTACGATATGATAGAAGTGGTCAACGAAATCCTGCCCGCCGACCGCCCGCGATACCTCATGGGCGTGGGAACACCGGCCAATATGCTCGAAGCCATCGACCGGGGCGTGGACATGATGGACTGCGTCATGCCCACACGAAACGGACGAAACGGCATGCTCTTCACCCAACACGGTATCATGAACATGCGCAACCGCAAGTGGGCCGACGACTTCTCCCCCCTGCAGGAAGACGGAGCCTCCGTCGTCGACCGCGTCTACTCCAAAGCCTACCTCCGCCACCTGTTCATCAGCCAGGAACTGCTCGCCCTGCAAATCGCCTCAATCCACAACCTCGCCTTCTACCTATGGCTGATGCGCCAAGCGCGGCAACACATCATCGACGGCGACTTCAAAACATGGAAAGCCGACATGGCAGAACGCGTGCAACGACGCTTATAAAACCACTCACACCAACCCGTGGACAACACCGCTGAACATATCACCCCCACCCCGCCAAAAAACAAACCGAAGGCCAAATCGCCCCGGTTCAGAATCAAGAAATTCGACCTCTACATCGTCAAGAATTTCCTGGGTACCTACTTGTTCGCCATCCTGCTGCTGATGGTGGTCGTGATTCTGTTCGACACCAACGAGAAACTCGACGCCGTGCTCACGGCACCGCTCAAAGCAACCGTCGTGCAGTACTTCATGAACTTCCTCCCGTTCATCATCAGCCAGTTCAGCCCGCTGTTCACCTTCATCTCCGTTATCTTCTTCACATCACGCCTCGCCGACCGGAGCGAAATCATAGCCATGCTCTCCAGCGGAATCAGTTTCCGCCGGCTCCTCATGCCCTACCTCTTCTGTGCCGCACTCATCGCCGCGCTGAGTTTCTTCCTCTCCGCATACGTCATTCCGCCGGCCAACGCCGAACGAATCGCCTACACCAACCGATGGGTAAAAAACAAAGCCGTCACATACGCCAGCAACGTCCAGCTGCAAGTGCGACCCGGAACCATGGCCTACATCGCAACCTACGACAAAGCCACCCGAACCGGACGGCGATTCTCGCTCGACCAATTCGACGGAACAACACTCAAATCGCGCATCACAGCCGAAACCGTCCGATACGACACACTCGGACGATGGACACTGCAAAACTACCAACAACGCCACTTCGACGGCGTAAGCGAACGAATGGTTAAAGGCGCCGTGCTCGACACCCTGCTCGGAATAGAGCCACGCGACTTCCTCATCTCCAAAAACGACGAGCAGACACTCACCTCGCCCGAACTCCGGCAATACGTCGACAACCAGCGCGCACGGGGCGTGGCCGGAATCATGAACTTCGAAATCGAATACGAGCGGCGAATCGCCTCTACCGCAGCGGCGTTCATCCTCACCATCATCGGCCTCGCCCTGTCATCAAGAAAAGTGCGCGGAGGCATGGGAAAAAACATCGGAATCGGACTCCTGCTCAGTTTCAGTTACATCCTGTTCAACACTGTAACCTCAACCTTCGCCGTCTCGGGTTACACCTCAGCGCGCGTGGCCATGTGGATTCCCAACCTGCTCTACCTCCCCATTGCCATCTACCTCTACCGCCGGGCCGCGCGATAAACAAATTCCCACAGACCATAGTTCCCACAAGGAATACCCCCGAAGCGGGCTTTCACAGCCTGCCCCGATACCGATATGCCGAAAAAACAAGCCTTTTTTGAAAACTATAGCCGGTAACCGAAATAAAAGCAGTATATTTGTAGTTTGAAACAAAACACAACACACTATGAACCAATTTGCCTCGCTTGTCGCCGCACAGGCCGCCCGATATGGCGACCGTGAAGCGCTCAGATACAGAGAATACACAACCGACAGATGGGTGTCCATGTCGTGGAACGCGTTCCGCCAATCCGTGCAAGACCTCGCCAACACCCTCTTCCTGCTCGGCGTGGAGGAACAGGGACGAATCTGCGTGTTCTCGCAGAACTGCCCCGAAATCCTTGTCACACACTTCGCCGCGTTCAGCAACCGCGCCGTGCCCGTGCCCATCTACGCCACCAGCAGCCAGGACGAAGCCAAATACATCGTCAACGACTCCGGAGCAACCATCCTGCTCGTGGGCGACCAGCGGCAATACGAAATCGCACGCGCGCTCACCGGACAATGCCCCAACCTGAAACACATCATCACCTTTGACCCGCGCGTAAGCCTCGAAGCCGACGACCAACAGACACTCACCTGGGCCAAAGCGCTCGAGCAAGGCGCGCAAGTTGACGTGGAAACACGGCAGCAAGTGGAACAACGCCGCCAATCAACCACCGACACCGACCTGATGTACCTCATCTACACCTCCGGCACCACCGGCGTGCCAAAAGGTGTCATGCTCACACACAGCAACTTCAACGCCGCCATGTGGGCCCACGGAGAAAGAATCGCAACAAGCGACACAACCGACATCTCACTCTCCTTCCTGCCCTTCAGCCACATATTCGAACTCGGCTGGACGATGTTCTGCCTCACCCGCGGAGTCCGGGTAGCCATAAACCTGAATCCCAAGGAGATTCAACGTGCCGTCAAGGAAGTGCAACCCACCTGCATGTGCTCCGTGCCCCGCTTCTGGGAAAAGGTCTACACCGCCATCAACGACAACCTCGCCGCGGCAAAACCGATGGTGCGCATGCTCGTTAAGCGGGCCGTGGCCGTCGGAAGGTCACGCAACGTGAAATACCGCGCCCACGGACGAAAAGTGCCACTGCTCGTCGAAAAGCAGTACCAATACTTCGAAAACAAAGTCTTCGCAAAACTCCGCCGCGCCATCGGCATCGAAAACGGACGCTTCTTCCCAACCGCCGGCGCCATGCTCTCCGACAACATCACCGAGTTCCTCCACGCAGTGGGAATCAACATCGTCATCGGTTACGGACTGAGCGAGACCAACGCATCGGTGTGCTTCTTCCGCGAGAACAACTGGGAAACCGGAACCGTGGGCTATCCCATCCCGGGCGTGGAAGTGAAAATCGGCGACAAGAACGAAATCCTCGTCAAAGGCCCGACCGTGATGCAAGGTTACTACCACAAACCCGAAGAAACCGCCGCCGTGCTCGACAGCGACGGATGGTTCCACACAGGTGACTGCGGAGAAATCACCCCCGCGGGCGAAATCATTCTCACAGAGCGCCTCAAAGACCTCTTCAAAACCAGCAACGGAAAATACGTCGCCCCGCAACTGCTCGAAACGCGCCTGAGCCAAGACAAATACATCGAGCAGGTGGCCGTAATCGGCGACGGACGGAAATACGTCTCCGCACTGATTGTGCCCGACTTCGAGGAACTCAAGACGCTCGCGAAAAGTAAAGGCATAGCCTTTGAGAGCATCGAAGAACTCGTCAACAACCAGCAACTCCGCCGCGAGATAGAGAAGCGTATCGAGGGCTACCAGCGCGACCTTGCCGCGTACGAGCAGATCAAGCGCTTCGTGCTGTTGCCGCGTCCGTTCTCGATGGAATCCGGCGAACTCACCAACACGCTCAAGATCCGCCGCGGAGTGATCAACCGGCGCTACGCCAAACTGATTGACGCGATGTATGCCGCCGACTTCCGCCGCAAGCCCGACAAGCAATAACGGCCTCGCCCCGAAACATCAACGCCCCCGTTACCGGAACCGGTCGCGGGGGCGATATGGTTGTGCACTCGGGCGTGTCAGTCGCGCAGAATGGGCATGGTCATGCAGCGCGCGCCACCGCCAGCGCGGGGCAACTCGCTGCCCGGGAAGGCGGCCACAAAGCGGTCGTATGTGGACATATCCACCTTTCCGCTGATGATGTCGTCGGCTTCGAGCACGGCGAATCCGGCCTTGTCGAGCGCGTCGATGGTGTACGTGTTGCGGCGGTAGCCAATCACCTTGCAGTCGCCAAGCGAGAAGAAATTGGTGCCGCTATGCCACTGCTCGCGCAGTTGAACCCACGGGTCGGGGCCGCCGCCCAAAACCGGGTCGACGTACATGCCCAACGAGCGCAACCCGTCGAGCATGTTGCGAACCGAGCGGTAAGTCACCTTGCCGTGGTCAATCGTGATGAGTGTGGTTTCCTTGCCGGAGAACAGTCCCTGCTTGCGCAGCAACGGCTCGAACACCATGCACTGGTGCTGCCCGAGGAAGGAGAACACCATATCCAGGTGGATAAACGAATCGGGACGGTGGGGCAACTGCTGGACAAGGATATTGAAATGCTCACGCTCGCGCGCGAAGGTCTGAACGAGGTACTCGATGCCCTTGCCGTTGGTGCGGATACCCTGGCCGACACAGAGCAGGTCGGGCGAGGCGATATGGATGTCGCCACCCTCGGTACGCGCCCAACGGTTCCATTCCATCGCGTTGAGCGTCTCAACGCCGAAGAAGTGGTGGAAAATCGCCTCGTAAATCATTGTCTCGCGCTCGCGGGCCTCAAAACTCATCGAGTTGATGAGCACACGGTTGAAAATGGTCGACGACGCGTCGCGCGTGAAAAACAGGTTGTAAAGCGGCTCGAGCAGGTAACGCTCGTCGTTCACGCCATCCCACTGCGGATACTCATAGCCCTCAATGAGCGCGGCGGCCAACTGCTTCGTGTCGCAACTGTCAAGGAACTCAAACAGCCGCTGCGACTGCGCGCCGTAGTTGCGAACCGTTTCACGGATCATCTCCTGACGCACATTGGGGTCGCTCAGAATCTGCTCTAAAATGTCTTCAACGTAATAGACCTGGGTCCAACGCTCAAGCACACCCGAGAATCGGGCATACTCCTCATCGACGATGGGTTTGTTGAGAATATCGGAATACAGGGCATGCTCGGCGTTGAGCGGCGTCATGCGCTCAATCTCCGTGCCCGGACGATGCAGCAGCACGGCGCGGAGGCGACCGGTTTCACTGCACACATTTACTTTACATGGTTTTATTTCTTGCATAAAGAATTGGTTTTTCTGAATCCACCCTGATTTCGCGGATCCATTGCCGAACTCGCGAAATCAGGGAGGTAAAAGGGCTGCCGGTTACTTGAGATAGGTGTAACGGTAGTCGGTGGGCGAAACGAGTGTTTCTTTTATCACACGCGGAATAATCCAGCGGATCAGGTTGAACTCACCGCCGGCCTTGTCGTTGGTGCCGCTCGCGCGGGCTCCGCCGAAGGGCTGCATTCCAACCACGGCGCCGGTCGGCTTGTCGTTGATGTAGAAGTTTCCGGCTGCGTAGCACAGCGCGTCGGTGATTTTCTCCACAGCCATGCGGCAGCGTCCGAACACAGCGCCGGTCAGGCCGTAAGGCGAGGTGGTGTTGCACAGTTCCACGGTTTCCTCCACCTTGTCGTCATCGTAGGGATACACCGTCAGAATCGGGCCGAAGATTTCCTCTTCCATCGATTTGAAGTGCGGGTTGGTGGTCTCAATCACCGTGGGCTCGACAAACCAGCCTACCGACTTGTCGCACTTGCCACCCATCACCACCTTGGCGTCGGCGGCCTGCCCGGCGAAGTCGATATACGACTTGCACTTGTCGAACGAGGCCTCGTCGATTACGGCGTTGATGAAGTTGCACGGGTCGGTCACGTCGCCCATCTTCACCTCGGCGGCCATACGCTTCATGTCGGCCAGCACTTCGGGCCACAGCGATTTGGGGATATACATGCGCGAGGCGGCCGAGCACTTCTGGCCCTGGAACTCATACGCGCCGCAGAACGCTGCCGTGGCGACGGCTTTGGGGTCGGCCGAGGGGTGAACGAAGATGAAGTCCTTTCCTCCGGTCTCACCCACGATGCGCGGATAGGAGATATATTTGCCGAGGTTCTCGCCGGCCTGACGCCAGAGCGAGTTGAACGTGGCGGTGCTTCCGGTGAAATGGATTCCGGAGAAGTATTTCGACTGCGTGGCCACCTGGCCGATGAGCGCGCCGCTGCCGGGCAGGAAGTTGATCACGCCGTCGGGCAGACCGGCCTCTTTGTAGAGTTGCATCAGGTAGTAGTTGCTCAGCAGGGAGGTGGTGGAGGGTTTCCACAGAGCCACGTTACCCAGCAACACCGGCGTCATGCACAGGTTGGAGGCGATGGAGGTGAAGTTGAATGGTGTCACGGCAAGGATAAAGCCTTCGAGGGGGCGGTACTCGGTGTGGTTAATTTGTCCGACACCGTCTTTGGGCTGCATGCCGTAGATTTTCGAAGCGTAGTGCACGTTGTAGCGGAAGAAGTCAATCGTCTCGCATGCCGAGTCGATTTCGGCCTGATAGATGTTCTTGCTCTGGCCGAGCATGGTGGCGGCGTTGAGGATGGGGCGATATTTGGTTGCGAGCAGTTCAGCCATCTTCATCACAATCGCGGCGCGGGTGGTCCACGGCGTGCGGCTCCATTGCTTGTGTGCCTCCATGGCGGCCTCAACGGCCATCTCGACTTCCTTGGCGGTCACCTTATGGTAGGTGGCCAGCACATGCTTGTGGTCGTGCGGACAGGTCACCTGACCGGTGTCGCCGGTGCGGATTTCTTTTCCGCCGATGATAATGGGGATGTCGACAACCAGATTGCTCTGGCGTTGGAGTTCGTTCTCGAGAGCCACGCGTTCGGGCGACCCGGCCAGATATGCCTTTACAGGCTCGTTGGCGGGCAGGGGGAAGTTAATCACCGAATTGTTCATTGGTTCTGTTTATGTTAAAAGGTTTTGTTTCGACAGGTTAATTACGGCTACAAAATTACACATTATTTTTTACACTGTCAAATCTTTCACGTTTTTTTGTGAAACGGCCGGGCTTTCGATCGCTCGATTGCTCGAGTATTCGATTTTTCGAGTATTCGAATGCTTGATTCTTCGGCCAACAAAACCGCCCGCCCCTCGCGGAGCGTTCCGCAAGGGGCGAGAGTACGACAGAAACTGAAATCGCTTCAATCACATAGTGAGTAACTGATTGATAACCTCATTAATCAACTCAATATCGACTTTCTCATCTGAGTCTGTGAGCATTCCGGGATAGTCTTCCTTCGAGGTGGATTGAAGAACAAGATTGAGGGCGATGTTCAGGTCAACAACGTCAACAACCCCGCAACCACATCTCTGGAACATTTGGAACAAGCGGAACAGTGGAACAAGCGGAACAGTGGGTTCTGTATGCATCATCTTCGTGTTGCGCGCGTTATGTGGAAGTTCCTCTTCGAGGCACGGCTCACGCGTGTGACCGATGACCAAGCGTCGACCCTCTTCGAGGTTCTCGCATGGTCTTGCGCACAAAGTCGGACCTTCGGCCCGCCCGCCGTCTCCGACGGCCTCTATGGTTGAGTGCGTCTACCGTCAACAACGCGCCGGTGGCGCAGATTCTCTAAAATTATCACAGACTTATCCATACGATTCGTTATAGAGCCTAAATTAAACCGCCCGCCCCTCGCGGGGCGTTCCGCAAGGGGCGAGGGTAAAGGGAGGGTGTTTCCCGGTTGGTTACTTGAGCGTGATGTCGTGCTGGAACACGGGGCGCTCGCAGTAGTGGCAGCGCAGGGTGGTGTGCTCGCGGTCAATCACGTGGAAGTGGGTGCGCATCGGCTCGTTGTTGGTGATGCACTTGGGGTTGTTGCACTTGACGATGTCGATCAGTTCGTCGGGCAGAGCCACATGGAGTTTCTCCACCACCTCGAAGTCGCGGATGATGTTGACCACCACATTGGGGGCGATCACGGCGATACGGTTCAGGGTCTCCTCGGGGAAGAAGAGGTCAGCCACTTTGATGATGCCTTTTTTCACCATACGGTTGCTGTCGAGGTTGTTGCCGATGGTGACGCTCACGTCGGTGAGGTCTTTCAGTCCGAGCAGGTCAACGACTTTGAAGAGCGATTGTGTTGGGATATGGTCAATCACGGTGCCGTTCTGCAGGGCGGCAACGGCAAGTTCTTTCTTTTCTTTGTTTACCATTTTTCTAAGATGTTTTAGAATTAAAGGTCTAATGCCCGGCAGATGAGCGCCTGGCGCGCGTAAAGTCCGTTGAGGGCTTGCTCGAAGTAGTAGGCTTGCGGGGTGTCGTCGACGTCTTGGGCGATTTCGGTCACGCGGGGCAGGGGGTGCAGCACGCGCATGTTGGGCTTGCACCCGGTGAGCATGCTTGCGGTGAGGGTGTAGATGTTTTTCACGCGCTCGTACTCCATCAGGTCGCTGAATCGCTCGCGTTGCACGCGGGTCATGTACAGGATGTCGGTCTGGTTGATGATTTCAGGGCTGAACTCGCGCGTCTCCTCATATTCGATTCCCCACTCGGTGCAGTATTGCTTGTATTGCTCGGGCATACGCAGTTCGTCACAGGCCACGAATTTGAAGCGGGGCTTGAAGTGGTGCATCGCCTCGAGCAGGGAGTGTACGGTTCGGCCGTACTTGAGGTCGCCCACCATGGTGATGGTGAGGTTCTCGAGCGTGCCCTGTGTCTGATAGATGGTGTACAGGTCGAGCATCGTCTGGGTCGGGTGCTGGTTGCTACCGTCGCCTGCGTTGATGATGGGCACGGAGGCAATCTCGTTGGCGTAACGTGCCGCTCCGTCAAGGTAGTGACGCATCACAATCAAGTCGGCGTAGTTGCTCACCATCATGATGGTGTCTTTCAGACTCTCGCCTTTCGCTTGGCTGCTGCTTTTAGGGTCGCTGAAACCGATCACGCGGCCTCCGAGGCGGTTGACGGCGGTTTCAAAACTAAGGCGGGTTCTGGTTGACGGCTCGAAGAATAACGAAGCCACTACCTTACCCGCCAGGATGCGTTGGTTTGGGTTCTTTTCAAACTCCTGCGCTCGCTTGAGAAGCGCCAGAATCTCTTCCTTGTTCAGGTCTGAGATTGAAATTAAACTGTGTTTGTCCATACGATAAATGAGTTATCGGGACACAAAAGTAATACCGGAAAGCCCCTCGGCAAAGGCAAAAAACAAAAAAAATGCTAAAAAAGCACTTTTTTCCGAATCATAGCGCGCAATTCAAATTAATGTAGTAAATTTGCACTTTCTTTCATTTCTGACATTCGTCAACTACTAACCTCTAACTAACCTAAAACCTGACATTATGCCAAGAAGTTTATCCGGCAGAAGTTTCCTCAAACTTCTGGACTTCACCACCGAGGAGATCCAATATCTGCTCGAACTCGCTAAAGATTTCAAGCGCATGAAACGCGCCGGTATCGTACACAAGTACCTCACAGGCAAGAACATCGTGCTGCTGTTTGAGAAAACCTCAACCCGCACCCGCTGCTCTTTCGAGGTCGCCGGCAACGACTTGGGTATGGGCGTGACCTACCTCGACCCGGGATCATCGCAAATGGGCAAGAAAGAATCGCTTGAGGACACCGCAAAAGTTCTGGGACGCATGTTCGACGGAATTGAATACCGCGGCTTCGACCAGCAGATTGTCGAAGACCTCGCACGCTATGCCGGTGTGCCCGTTTGGAATGGCCTCACCACCGAGTTCCACCCCACACAAATGCTCGCCGACGTGCTCACCATCGAAGAGAACTTCGGACGCTACAAAGGCCTCAAGATGGTCTTCATGGGCGACGCGCGCAACAACGTGGCCAATTCGCTGATGGTGGTTTCGGCAAAGTTGGGTATCAACTTTGTCGCCTGCGGACCCAAGCAGAACATGCCCGATGACAAACTCGTGGCAACCTGCCGCGAAATCGCTGCCGAGAACGGATGCACAATCACCCTGACCGACAACGTTAAAGAAGGCACCAAGAATGCCGACGTGATCTACACCGACATCTGGGTTTCCATGGGCGAGCCCGACGAAATCTGGGCCGAACGCATAAAACTGCTCAGCCCCTATCAAGTCAACGACGCCGTGATGGCAAACGCCAACCCCGACGCAATCTTCCTGCACTGCCTGCCCTCGTTCCACGACCTTGAGACAACCGTCGGAAAAGACATCCACACCAAGTTCGGTCTGCCCGAGATGGAAGTCACCGACAAGGTGTTCCGCAGCCGTCAGAGCAAAGTGTTTGACGAAGCCGAGAACCGCATGCACACCATCAAGGCCGTCATGTACGCAACACTGAAATAAAAAAACTTAAATTTAAAGTGGGTTCTCTGATTCACTACCGAATCGAACCCACTTTTCTTTTTTCACAATCACCATACGTTATGAGCAAAAAACTCGTAATCGCATTAGGCGGCAATGCCCTTGGCGCGTCGCCCGAAGAGCAGCTGTCGCTCGTTAAAGGAACCGCCTCCACCATTGTCGACCTCGTTGAGGAAGGATATGAAGTGATTATCGGCCACGGAAACGGACCGCAAGTAGGAATGGTCAACCTTGCCTTCGAGTTCTCGGCAAACAACAACAGCGGCACACCCCCCATGCCCTTCCCCGAGTGTGGCGCAATGACACAAGGCTACATCGGCTACCACCTCCAGCAGGCCATTGAGCGCGAACTGGCACACAGGAAAATCGACAAGCACGTCGCCTCAATCATCACCCAAGTGGTGGTCGACAAGAAAGACCCCGCCTTCAAGCGCCCCACCAAACCCGTGGGCATGTTCTACAGCAAAGAGAAAGCCGAAGAAATCGCCTCGCAGACCGGTTACACCTTCGTTGAGGATGCCGGACGCGGATACCGGCGCGTGGTGCCGTCGCCCGAACCTGTCAAAATCGTGGAATTGCCCGTAGTGGAACAGCTGATCAAAAACCACTGCATCGTAATCACCGTTGGCGGTGGCGGCATTCCCGTGGTAGAGAAACGTCAAGGCGACTATCAAGGCGTGGCCGCCGTAATCGACAAAGACCGCGCAAGCGCCCTGCTCGCGCTCGAACTCAAAGCCGACATGCTCGTAATCCTCACCGCGGTTGAGCAGGTGGCCATCAACTTCAACAAGCCCAACCAGCAAGACCTCTCGCAAATCACCATTGGCGAGGCGCGCGAGTATATCCATCAAGGTCACTTCGCACCGGGCTCGATGCTTCCCAAAGTGGAGGCGTGCATCAACTTTGTGGAGAACACCACAAACGGCACCGCACTCATCACCTCGCTCGACAAGGCCCGCCAGGCCATCGACGGCATGACCGGAACACGAATCGTGAAAGATCCCATCTGATTACGACCGTATCAGAACTGAAAAAGAGCCGGGCGGATACGCCCGACTCTTTTTATATGGTAGCCGTTGGTTTTACTTGGCCATCTCCTCGAAGGAGCGTTTGATGATGCCGATGGCGTCCATCAGTTCGGCTTTGGTGATGCACAACGGCGGAGCGAAACGGATGATGTCGTCGTGGGTGGGCTTGGCGAGCAGGCCGTTCTCCATCATCTTCACGCAGATGTCCCAAGCGGTCTTCTTGCCGATGGGCTTGGTGACGATGGCGTTGAGCAAACCGCGGCCGCGGACCTCAACGATGAACGGCGATTTCAGTTTCTTGATCTCGTCACGGAAGATTTTACCCATCTTCTCGGCTTTCTGAACGAGTTTCTCGTCCTTGACCACTTTCAGAGCCTCCATAGCCACACGGGCGGCGAGGGGGAAACCGCCAAAGGTGGAGCCGTGTTCGCCGGGCTTGATGTTGAGCATAACCTCATCGTCGGCCAAGCATGCCGAAACGGGAAGCACGCCGCCACCGAGGGCCTTACCGAGCACCACGATGTCGGGGCGGATGCCGTCGTGCTGGCTGCAGAGCATCTTACCCGTGCGGGCGATACCGGTTTGAACCTCGTCGGCGATAAAGAGCACGTTGTGCTTCTTGCACAGGTCGTAGCATTTTTTCAGGTATCCATCATCGGGCACGAACACACCGGCCTCGCCCTGGATAGGCTCAACGATGAAGCCGGCCACTTCCTTGCCGTATTGTTTCAGCGCGTCCTCAAGCGCTTTGGGGTCGTTGTAGGGAATGCGGATGAAGCCCGGCGTGAGCGGACCGTAGTCGGCATACGAACTCGGGTCGTTACTCATCGTGATCACCGTCACCGTGCGGCCATGGAAGTTACCGTCGCAGCAGATGATTTTCACGTTCTCGTTGAGAATGCCTTTTTTCACGGTACCCCAGCGGCGAGCAAGTTTCAGCGCGGTTTCCACGGCTTCGGCGCCGGTGTTCATGGGAAGAACCTTGTCGTAGCCGAAATAGGTGTGGATAAATTTCTCATACTCGCAGAAAGCGTCGTTGTAGAATGCGCGCGAGGTCAGGCAAAGCAGATCGGCCTGATCTTTCAGCGCCTTGACAATGCGGGGGTGGCAGTGTCCTTGGTTAACGGCCGAGTACGACGAGAGGAAGTCGTAATACTTCTTGCCTTCAACGTCCCAGACGTAGATTCCTTCGCCGCGGTGCAACACCACGGGCAGGGGGTGATAGTTGTGAGCGCCGTAGCGGTGCTCAAGAGCCATCAGGCGCTTGCTTTCGGTTTGAGTTTGCTTCATGTTCAGTTTCCGGTTAAGGGTTTAAAAGGTTTATAAAAGGTAGTTTTATCAGAAAAATCTTTCAGCGGACAAAAGTACGCTTTTTTCGCCAATATTCCGCCATAATCAGATATTTTTTTATTTTTTCTCCATCGAGCCGAAAACAAATACCAACCTCCGAACGCATTTTGCCATCCCGCAAAAAATGACTACTTTTGCTTCCACACATTATATTATTGCAATATGGAAAAACGGACAACCCCTAACTTTATCACCCGGTTGGAGCCGAACGAGGTTTTTGTTTTCGGCAGCAACCTGCAGGGCATGCACGCCGGCGGAGCGGCACGCGTGGCACTGGAACACTTCGGCGCCGTGCCCGGGCAAGGCGTGGGACTGCAAGGACAATCTTACGCCATCCCCACCATGCAAGGCGGCGTGGACACAATCCAGCCTTACGTCGACGAGTTCATCGACTTCGCCAAACTGCATCCCGAACTCACCTTCCTTGTAACCCGGATCGGTTGCGGAATCGCCGGATTCACCGACGGGGAAATCGCTCCCCTGTTCACCCAGGCGCATAACGTGGACAACATCATCCTGCCGCCCGGCTGGTAACCGCCCGTCAGGCGGTGAGCCATGTGGCGATCCGGAAAAAGAGGAACGACGCGAGCCAGGCCACAACGGTAGTGTACACAACGGTGAACGCCATCCACCCGTTTCCGGCCTCACGCCGGATGGCGGCCAAGGCGGCAATGCACGGGAAATAGAGCAGCACGAAGAGCATAAACGAATAGGCCACAATGGGATTGAACACCGGTCGGCCATCGGCGCGGGTGGCGGTTTGCAGATTCTGACGAAGTGAAACAGAGGTCTCGTCGGTGTCGGCCTCGCCGGTGTAGAGCACACCCATCGTTGATACGACAATCTCTTTCGCGGCGGCTCCCGTGAGCACGCTCACGCCCATCTGCCAGTTGAATCCGAGCGGGGCCACGGCGGGCTCTATCGCCTTGCCGAGACGGCCCATGTAGGACTGCTCCACTTGCTCACGCGGCGAGAGTTCATCGTGGTGCGGGAAGTAGCCGAGTGCCCACACGATGATACTGGCCACGAGGATGACCGTACCCATCTTCTTGAGGTATTGCGAGCCTTTGCTCCACATGTGGATGGTGGCGTTGCGGGCGGTGGGCATGCGGTAAGGCGGAAGTTCCATCACAAACTGGGTCTTGTCGTGCTTGAGCAACGTTTTGCTGAGCAGAATCGCCGTCAGGCCGGCCATGACGATGCCAATCAAATAAAGGCTCATCAGCACCA
>CACYCT010000192.1 GCA_902772965.1 uncultured Bacteroidales bacterium
CGAAGGCGCGGGCGGGTCGAAGACCCGACTTTGTACGTAAGACCATGCAAGCGAGTCGAAGACCCGCGCCGCTTGGTCATAGGCTACGCCAACAAAGCCGTGCCTCGAAGAGGAACTTCCACAGAGCGGCCGTCGCACGGACACCTGGCAGCCGGTGCAACCTCTATCGAGGTTCTGCTACGGCTGCCTGATGGTTGTGTCATACATGGGAGTATGTACGTTACAGGCAGTTACGCATCGTGCCACCTCGATAGAGGTGCGATCTCTTTAACCCCACTTTGGCGGAGCGAGCCTCGGCGAGCGAACGCCTAAGTGGGGGCAATCAGACAGCACGCCGAACTACCTCGATAGAGGTTGCACTGTCCTGCTTGTCCTTGTTTGGCGCGGGCTATGTGAAAGTTCCTCTTCGAGGCACGGCATACGCACGTGACCGATGACCAAGCGTCGACCCTCTTCGAGGCTCTCGCATGGTCTTACACACAAAGTCGGACCTTCGGCCCGCCCGCCGTCTCCGACGACCTCTATGGCAGTGCGGGTCTACCGTCAGCGCTACGCCGGAAACGCAGGCAGCCTCTATGGCAGAGAGCGTCTACGCCGCGACGGAGGCGCAGATTCTCTAAAATTATCACTGACTTACACACAGAACCAAAAAATATGGGGTGAGACTTCATCTAACTTGGGGAGGAATCTGCTGGCGCAGTGTAACTGACTGAACATCAGGCATAGAATCCCCCCCCCCTCTAAGTCAGGGTCAAGCGAGCGGAGCGATAAGAACTGCGGAAATCAGAAGCGGCACTCCCGATTTCCACAGTTTGTCATAGGCGGATTCTCCCCGATCAGCGCTTGAGGAGTTTCTTGATGCGGTCGATCAGCGAGGCGGGCTTCTCTTCTTCGCCCTCTTTGCTATAACCATAGCCGTAGCCGTAACCGTAGCCGCCGTAGCCATAACCGTAGCCGTAACCACCGTAACCATAGTGGCGGTTGTCAATCTTGATGTCGTTGACAAGCACGGTCATGTTCTTGATCTTACCCTCCTGGTGCATCTTCTCAAGGTCGTCAAGGTAACGCTTGTCAACCTTTCCGTCACGGATGACGTAGATGGTGAGGTCGGTTTGACGGTTAATCAGCGCGGCGTCGGCAATCAGGCCGTAAGGCACGGTGTCGAGCAGAATGTAGTCATACCGGTGACGGAGTTCATCAATCATCGTGGTAAACTGCTCGCTCATCAGCAGGTTGGTGGGGTTGGGCGGAATGGCTCCCACGCAGATGAAGTCAAGATTCTTATGAATCATGCCGTGCTGAATCACCTCATCGATGCTGACGGCTTTCTTACTCAAGTAGGTGCTTGATCCGACGGGTGTGTTCACGCCGACGTATTCCGAGAACCGTCCCTTACGAAGGTCAAGGTCAACGGCGACCACGCGTTTGCCGCTATGCGCCAGCGAGAGGGCGAGGTTGACAGCGACGAAACTCTTTCCCTCTCCCGACATGGTTGAGGTGAACTGCACCACCAGTCCCTGTCCGGGCTGAGGTTGCGCGATATAGTCGAGGTTGGCCCGGATAATCCGGCAAGCCTCCGAGATTCGGTCGTGGCCGGTTTCGGTGACGATGATTTCATGGTCAGACTGGTTCGCCGCTTTGGTGGGCAACTCTCCGATGATGGGTGCGGTGAGGAAGTCTTCCACGTCGTGGCGCGTGTGCACCTTGGTGTCGAGGGTGTAGAACCAGTAGATGATATACAGAATGATTGCCGGCAGGAGCAGTCCGAACAGGAACCCGGTCATTATTGTCCGCGACGGCACGGGAGCGATTTGTCCGGCACCGGCGGCGGCTTCGATCACTTTGGCGTTGGGTTCGGTGATGGCCAGTTGAAGGGCGTTTTCCTCGCGCTTGTTGAGCAGATAGAGGTAGAGTTGCTCCTTGATTTTCTGTTGGCGGGTGACTTCGGTGATGGCTTTCTCCTGCGAGGGCACCGCCACGATGCTTCCGATGGCGATGCTTTGCTGCTGGCGCGCCTGGCTTTGCCGCATGCGCAGCGAGTTGATGTAGTTGTTAAGGCCCCGCATGATGTTCTGCTTGATGGTAGCGAGCGAGCGCGTGAGGTCAATCATGACGGGGTTTTCGCTCGAAGAGGTGGCGGCAATCTTCTGGTACTTGAGCATCGTCTCGTTGTACTGCGTGATCTGGCTCTCGATTCCGGTGTTGGCTATACCGGTGTTCGACGGAATGAGTTCCGAGTCACCCATTGTGCCGATATAGGTGGCGATGTTGTTGGCCAGAGCGAGCTGGAGTTCCACATCGGTGGCGTTGTCGGCGTATTTGAGCCCCGTTCCGGCGTCGGCATACATCGAGGCGTTGGCGGCGCTGGTTTTCAGGGCGGCCACCTGGCTGTCCACGCCGCTGAGGTCTTTCGAGAGGGCGGCCACGCGCTCGGTGATGAAGGCTTCGGTCGAGCGGGCCACGATGTTCTTGTCGTTGATGGCCTCCTGGTTGTAGGTGGCAATCAGGGCGTTGAGGATGTCGACGGCCTCTTCCGAGTTGTCCCAGGTGAGCGAGAGGCGGAGCACGTCGCTGGTTTTGTCGGCGGCCACGGCCGAGAGCGAGCCCACAATGCGCTTGGCCAGCGAGCGGGGCGTGCTCACGCGGACGATAACGTTGAAGTCTTTATGCTGCTCGGTGTACTTCTTGCTCTTCGTGATTGCGATCGGACCGTAAGGAGTCACCACCTTGTTTCCGAAATTCGCCTTCTGCCATTTGTTATCTCCCCCCACTTTAAACTCAAAGTCGTTGCCGCCTTTGGGAACGATGGTGATTGAGAACGGCGCGGTCACTTCGCGCAGCGGGGTCACCGTCACCGGCGACGAGCGGTAGATGTTCACGTCGCGCAGAAACACGTGGCCGTAATACTGGACGTTGATGCCCAGATTCTTGACCACATTCTCCATCACATCGGTGGAGCGGATCATGTAGATTTCGTTGGGCATAAAGGTGTTGCCCTGAATGCCGAGGTCACTGAACGCCTGCGTCTGCGTGGCGTTGTTGCTGTCTTTGCTCTTGAGCAGAATCAGCGCGTTGGAGTTGTACAGGAACGGCTGCGATTTCGAGTACAAATAGGCGATACTGGTGAACAACACGACGGAAATCACGAACCAATACCAGTTTCTCAGACATGCCTTGAAATAGGCCGAGATGGGAATGGTGGCCGTGGTGCGTTTTTTAGGTTGGGCGGACTGTGTCGCCTGAGCGACGGGATGCGACTCCTCAATAATATTTTGTTGCATTTCGGTTAATGATTAGCGTATCTTAATCCTTTCACCTGCAAGTGGTTATCGCAAGCAAAAGTAACTTTCTCGGGCAGTCTGCCCGCAGGCCGGCACTTCGCGGCGTTGCAAAGGTAACTAAAAAGATTGTATGCCAAAGCATTTACGCCCTATTTTTTTGCGCAACAAATGCAAAAGCGAGGCACGAAACAGGAAACCGGCTGGCGCGCCAAGCAGAAACAGAGATTTCCACAAGCCGGAAAAACTAAGATTTGCGGAAATATTTGTTCATTCAAAAATAAATTAGTATTTTTGCAAACTCAGAAAAAACGCTGTTTAACCATTCAATATGCTCCAGTATGAAAATTCCAATCAAAACCGCCATGGCACCCACCGCTATCGGGCCTTACAGTCAAGGTATCGTCGCGGCGGGAAAGTTCTTCTTCCTCTCCGGACAATTACCCATACACCCCGCCACAGGCGAAATGCCTGAAGGCATCGTAGCGCAAACCGAGCAATCCCTGCTCAACGCCAAAGCCATTCTCGAGAGCAAAGGGCTCACGCTCGACAACGTGGTAAAAACCACCGTCCTGCTCAGCGACATCGCCAACTTCGGGCCTATGAACGACGTTTACGCCAAGTTCTTCAACCAGCCCTTCCCCGCCCGTTCGGCCTTCGCCGTGAAAGACCTGCCGAAAGGCGCCCTGGTTGAGATCGAGATGATTGCAGTGGACTAACCTCCCGCGGCACACAACCGGAGTCACACACCATAACCACCCGTGAGCGGCACAGAAGGTCGCGAATGGGTGGTTTATGGTGTGTGTCACAACCCGTCGAACCACCCGCACACCGGAATCGCAACCAAGATTATTCTCAGCCGTTCCTCGAAGACGAACTTCCACAGAGCAACCGTCACACGAGCACAAAACAAACGTCAGGAATCAGCGCCAAAGGCGGCCTCAACGGCTGAGTGCGACTACCGTCATCGGTGCGCCGAAGGCGCGGGCGGGTCGAAGACCCGACTTTGTACGTAAGACCATGCAAGCGAGTCGAAG
>CACYCT010000193.1 GCA_902772965.1 uncultured Bacteroidales bacterium
CAAATAATCAATTTGTTTAGAATCAACCCATTAAATAATGTTTGATTTGTTGTGATTTGTTGGATTTCTCGCCGAAGGCGACTAAAATAGGTATTTTGCAACACCATCATGCTTGTTTGGATATTTGTGTCAGTTTATCTCACAACCATCTTTTTATTTCCCACGATGTAGATACCCGGGTTGAGGCCGAGTGTGGCCTGTTTCGGGTCGGCGTTGCGGCGCAGCAGGCGGCCGTCGATGGTGTAGACGTTGACGGGGCTGTTGTCGCCGGCGGTGATGTCGGTCACGGAGGCGAACTCATTCGTGATGTCGTTCACGGTGAATTTGTTGGTGGTGGAGGAGATCTCGTAGTAGCGGTCGGCGTTCAGGTCGGTGATGTCGACGGTTTGGGCGTTGCTGTTGCCTTGGTTGAAGATGACGTTGAAGGTGTATCCGTCGCGGGGCACGCGGAAGGTGCGGTAGTAGAACTTAACGCCTTTGACGGTGGTTGTCCCGTCGATGTCGTCTTTTATCTGCACGCCGGGCCAGGAGTCGTTGATTTGGTCGTTACCGTCCCACGCGTAGAAGTAAACGTTGGGCCAGTTGTGGGGTTCGGTTGTGGGGTCTTTGAGGTAGATGGTGGCGGTTTTTCCGGTGTAGGGTTGCTCGATGGTGTAGACGCGTGTCTGGACGTTTGTGATGTTTCCGCCGGTGAGCAGTCCCACTTTGAGCGTTGTGGCCTTGTCGATGTGCAGAACGGTTCCGTTGGCCGCGCGTGTTCCGTTGGAGGCGGTGGGTTCGGTGCCGTCGGTGGTGTAGACCAGCGCGGCGTTGTCGTCTTCGCTCACGGCCGAGAGGGTCACGTCGAGCCCTTCGGCGGGGTATTCGCCCGAGGCCTTGTCAACCCACGCGATCTCGTTGCGGCGGAGCATGTAGTAGCGGTAGTGGTATCCGTCAACGACTTGTTGGTAGGTTCCGAGGCGTGAGGCGTTGGATGGGTCGTCGGTGAAGGCTTTCTTGTCGCCGACAACCACGAGTACGCGTCCGTTGGACCCGGTTACGGTTCGGGCGAGATACTGTGTGGATTTGTTGAAGGTGTAGTACGCGTTGGTGTTACGGATTCCCATGGCTTTACGCACGTCGATCATGCCTTTGATGTCTTGCTTGCAGTCGAGCCAGTGTTTGAGGAAAACGCATGGTGTTCCGGGCATGACGAGCATGAATGCGTTGGCGGCGAGGGTGTCGTTTTTGAGTGGGTCTTGCTGGGAGTTGGAGCGTCGCTCGGTGTCGTGGTTCTCGACAAAAGTGACCGCGTATTGGCGGTATTTTCCGGCTTCGACAAAGTTGCTCTCGCTGATCAGAGGCCAGTTGGCGTCGGTGTTCTCGTTGTTTTGGTCGAGTTTGCTCCAGTCGCCGCTGTGGCAGGCGTTGCGCATGGTGTATCGGAATTGGAAGTCGAAGGCGGCGCTCATGATCTGGCCGTCAACCATGGTGTTTTTCAGCCAGTTGATAATCACCGAGGAACTGCTCCAGTTCTCGCCCACGGAGAATTGCGGGCCGGCGAGTTTGTTGTACTGTCCGGTGTAGGAGGCGGAGTAGCCTTTGACCATGTCGTAACGGAAGCCTGCGTAGCCGAGGTCTTCGAGCAGGAATTTGAGGTAGGCGTTGACGTTGTTGCGCACATTCTCCGACTTGTGGTCGAGGTCGCGCATGCCTGCCCAGTCTTCGCCGGTATCGTAGTTTGCACTGAGCGAGTAACCATTGGCGTCAGCCCATTTCTTGGCATCTCCGCCGTCGTCGTTGGCGCAGATGTCGGTGGATTGGAGTTGGTAGGTTGTGCCTTTGTAGGTTTCGGCAGGGAAGTCGACCCAGTTGCTGACGTTGCCCCGGTGGTTGACCACAACATCGCCGATGATGCCCACACCTTTCGCTTTGAAAGTGTTCACCATCGAGCGCAGTTGTGCTTCGGTGCCGAACGAGGAGTTGTAGTTGCTGAACCAGTACAGCGGGTCATAGCCCATGGAAGTGGAGTTTTTCGCGCGCGCGGCATTGGGAATCCACAGCAGGTCGAAGTATTGCGCCAGTTCATCGGCCTGACTTTCGAGTTTGGTCCATTTCGTGGCGGAGTAGGAATCCCAATAGAATCCTTGCAGCATCACGCCGCCGTAGTTTGCCGGCCAGCCTTGGGCGAGCAGGGTAACCGGTGCGATGAATGCTATCAGGGCAAGTAGTAGTTTTTTCATAAGGTTTGGAGGAGTGAAGGGTTTAATTTGCTACAAATTTACGCTGAAAAGTTGGAACCGTAAAATTATTCCATCGTCCTAAGCGGCATTGAGTGTCCGCAATCGGTTACGTTGGTGGAATGCGGATAAGGGATTTAGCGAAATCAAGAAGATTAGGGGCTTTAATGGTGGCTTAAAATTCTCCGCGCGCAGAAAATCCGGCAAAAAGGCATACGACCTCGGCTTTAACTCAGTTATAATTCCGGCACCAAAATCACGGCAATTTCATTTAAAAAAGTTTTTGAAGGCGAAAGATGGGTCATTTTTTATAGAAAATCACTAAATTTGCACGCAGCGATG
>CACYCT010000194.1 GCA_902772965.1 uncultured Bacteroidales bacterium
AAGCTACAACGCGACCCGATATAAGCGCCTTGACGCCAACTACACACTCGCCAAGGCGGGCAGCACCACCTTCGCCTACAAAGTGACCACGCACGAGGATGTGCGCACCGCGTTCATCATCGACGTGTTCGACAAGTCGCCCAAAAACTTCTGCAAAGCCGTGGCACACCTGATAAAGCACGAAAGCGGGAACTTCGACCTCATACTCTACGTCGGACACCTGCCCTTCAACTGCACCGGCCTCGTGAAACTCCCGGCCAAATACGCCCCCAAAGAGTTCAACTTCACAGCTGCAGCCTTCAACGGCTCAATCAGTAAAGACGAACTGCTGGACATCGACAACTGGGACGTCAACCTCGCCTCATACGACTTGATCTAATTGATTAGAAGCAAAAAAACGTGACACGGAGATGAATCCCTGTCACGTTGTTTTTTGTTTCAAAAGCGCGGCGCTGCCGCATCACTCGGCGACCATATTCTCAAAATCGTCTTGAATGTAGATGAACTCGTTCATGTACTCGCGCAGGATTGAGTAGTGCAATCCGTCGTTCGAAGGCCAGCGGACATACAACTCCAAACCGGGTTCGGCCGCGACCATGGCCATAATCTGAGGCGCGTGGAAAAGCAAGTCACTCAGCGTCTCGCCACTGACCACCGTAGTGCGCGAATCATCGTCGAGCGCCAGCCACTCGTTGCACACCGACACCACCTCGCCCTCGGCCATGCACACCAGCGAGACGAGCACATACGACTCATCAGGCTCGGGAGCGAAAACCACATAGTAGAACAAGCGCTCGTTCACCTCACACGAGGCCAACCAACGTGAGTCATAAACCTTACGACCGCCAAAAAAATCACTGATGATCTGCTTCGCGTCGGGCGACGCCTTCACCTCCTTCTCGCCCTGCAGCCAACGGCTGTACTGCAACGGAGTGTGACTTTCGAGAAACTCCTTCGGAACTAAAATCGGCGAGGCCTGAGTAGATGCGTAACCGCGGAACATCTTCTTTGTCATAGCGGCATCCGGCAATGAGAATGTGTAGACACTGCCCTTCGGCGAACTTTTCGCGTTCACAAACTGAACCGGATTCACATGCGGCTTGAAAATCATCCGGTCGTAATCCGACACTTTATTATTCAAATCAAGATAACTGCACACCTCTGTGCTCACTTTAAACCGGTTCGCCTGAATATCAACATTATCAGCGAAAACAGGACGATATCTGAGTGTGACGTCGGCCATCGGGTCGCCTTGCAGCGTCTGGTCGGAGAAAAGCCACTTCAGCGGACGCCAATCGCAATCATCAGCCTTGAGATTCGCCGGGATTTGGCGCACATCACCATCGCGGAACTTGTACGCGTTTATGTACGAGCGTTTGAAATCCGACAGCAAGAACTCGCCGGTGCCATCGCCGTCATTGTCGGCATAGGCATACCAGTAGGCATACATATGGCAGGGTAACTCGTGATTGAAAACCTCAACCATCAACGACAACTCGCCGCGGAACGCGTATGCAAACACTTGGTCTTGAACACTGCGTTGCGCCGACAACACATGCCAGCATGCAATCACAAATACTAAAATCAAAAAACGTTTCACCATAGGATTTTGAAAATAAAATTTCAGACCACAAAAATACAACATTTTCCAAATCCGACAAAAAAACACTGAAAATACAAAAACGTTACACAATCCATTAAATAATGCAAAAAGAAGATTTTTTCCGGAAGAATTTGCTCAGTTTGAAAAAATTTATATAATTTTGTTGGTTCAAAAAATTTAGCCAAAGATATTTAACCCTCTAAATCATACTCATTATGAAAAAATTCATCATCTGTTCGCTTGCCTTGATCGCAACCACCCTGGCAGCGTTCACCGCGAATGCCGCAACCGGCACTGCGCGCATTTACTTAAACGAAACCGGGCTCATACCCGGTCAGACCAACATTATGTGGGTCATGATGGAATCCGACTATGCTTGGTACTCAATGCAGTGCGACATCAAAGCAGACAATGGCCTCGTTGTTTCTCCTTACGCCAGCTTGAGCAAAACAGCCACCGCAGGTGTCACCTGTCTGCCAAAAATTTACGACGAAGATGAAGAAGCCGAAATCGATCAATGGGCCATGTCCTACGGCAAAAACACATTCGACGACGGCTCAATCCGCCTCCTGATTTTCAGCCAATCGAAAGACCCGCGCAACAACAAGAAATACTCCGTTCCTGCCGGCAAATACGCCCTTATTCGTTTCAAAGTTGACGTGCCCGCCGACTTCACCGAAGGCAACATCACCATTTTCAACGCCAACTGCCCCCCCGTCTACGACGAAGGCACTTCCACTCCCCTGGAAGAAGTCACCACTAAGGTCTACGCTGCCCACACACTGAAAAGCATCGTCGAGACCGGTGTCAACGACAACATCTACAGCCCCATTGAAGACCTTGCTGTGGTTGCCCGCGTCAACGGCGACGCCTTCGTCACCGACGGACTCGGCAACTGGATTAAAGTCAAGGCAGCAGACGAGACCCTTCAAGCAGACCTCGACAAAGTTGACTACATCTACAGAGGCACCGTGGTCGGAACCATGAGCCAAGCCGAACAGAACCAGGTGCTCACCCTCCGCGCCATGCCCATGCCCGCCCTGAACGAGGTTCCCTACGAAATCAAAAAGTACAACCTGCAAGGCGACGGAACACCCGAATCGTGGTTCAAACCCGCCGTGAACGAGGTGCTCAACCTCCGCGGATGGTATTTCAATGATGGCCAAGACGGCCAACCCAAACTCCGCGGTTACAACGCCGAGGGCTACAAACGCGGACAATCGGCCGACCTCGACTTCACATACTTCGAAGGCGACAACACCCTCGAAAACGGCACCCTGTACGAGATCAACAACCTCGTCACCCAAATCAAAGAGCCGTGGGAATCCGAAAGCACAGGCGCTCCCGCACGCGTGAAGAAAAGCGATGACCTCGCTTTCCAAAACTACAGAATGCTCGTTACCGAACTCCCCGCTCCCGGAACCATCACCGGTGTTGACAACATCACCGCCCAAGTCGGTAAAGTCGCCGTCGACGGACGCACCATCACCGTCAGTGGAGCCGACAACGTGGCCGTTTACGGAATCGGCGGACAACTGCTGAGCAAACAAAACGTCACCACAGTTGAACCCGGTGTCTACGTGGTTGTGGCCAACGGCAAGTCCACCAAGGTCATCGTCAAATAACAACTGAACGTCCCCCACTCTCTCCACCATACCCTTATCATTCAGCAATGAACAAATTCACCCTATTCGCTGCCATGACGGCACTGGCCTTCCGGGCCGGTGCCGTTGAGGTGGCCAACACTCCCGGGCAACTGCACACCCTCCTGCCCCAACACGACATCACCGAGTTGACCATCAGCGGCGAAATAGACGCCCGAGACTTCAAATTCATCGGAGACAGCCTCAACAGCCTCCAATCGCTTGACATCAGCCAAGCGAGCATCGTGGCGTACTCAAACGTCAACAAACCGCTCATCGCTTCCATATCGGAATTCCCCGAAGCGACACTGCCGCAGATGATGCTCTTCGGACACGAACTGTCGGAAATCATCTTGCCCCAAAACCTCAAGGCCATCGGGCACGCAGCACTTGCCGGCTGCGCTAACCTGCAGCAGATAACCATTCCTGAATCGGTGAAAGACATCGGCGACTACGCCTTCTACGGCTCGGCTCTCACCTCCATCACACTTCCCGACAATCTGACCGTTATCGGAAAAGCCGCGTTCGCAAACTGCAACGCGCTTACATCGGCTAACATTCCCGCCGGAATCATCGGCGACAAAGCCTTTGAAGGCAACACCGCATTGGTATCCATCACCATTGGAGCCAAAGTTACCGCCATCGGAAACGAAGCCTTCCTCGGAACAAACATCACCAACCTTGACCTCTCGCAAGCGACAACGCTGACAACCATAGGCGACTGGGCCGCCGCAAACACAAAAATCACAACGGCTACCCTGCCCAACAGCCTCACAAAAATAGGTGAAGGCGCATTCTTCGGCAACAGCCAACTCACTCAAATCAACCTGCCGCAGAGCGTCACACGCATTCCCGACCTCGCCTACGCCGAAATGCGGAACATCACACTTGACTCGCTGCTTCACGACAACATAACCCACATCGGCGACTACGCGTTCTACAACTGGGCAAGACCCACACACTTCTATATCCCCGCCTCGGTGACTTACATCGGCTCGTACGCCATGGCGGGAATGGAATTTCTCACCCAAATTGACTCCGACGCTCCCATCGCGCCGCAACTCGGAGAGAACGTGTGGCACGGAATCGACCAGTCGAACGTCACCCTCGGAACTCCCGACAACACCGCCGCGGCAACCTATGAGGCCGCCGAGCAATGGAAAAACTTCTACATCCTGCACGACTACCTGCTCGGAGACGTTAATGGCGACGGATTCGTGAACGTGGCCGACATCAACCTGATGATCAGCAAAGTGCTCGGGAACAACCCCGAACCCTTCATCTTCCTCGCCGGAGACATCAACGACGACAAGACAATCACCGTGCCCGACCTCAACCTGCTGAGCGGTTACCTGCTCGAGAACAACGCCCCCACCGCGCGACGCGCGAAAGCAAACCAATCGCCCACAACCGACGACTTGCTCTCCCTGCGCTCGTTCGCCATCAAAGCCGGACAACGGCAAACCGTTGACCTACTCCTTGACAACCAGAACACCTACAGCGCGCTTGAGTGCACTTTCAACCTCCCGGAAGGATTGAACATCGTGGGAGCGGTAAACACCGGACGCTCGAACACACACACCGCGCTCACCGCAGGCAACCGCCTGATCGCCTACTCGATGAACCTCAACAACTTCGAGGGCGACAACGGATCCGTACTCAAACTCACACTCGAAGCCACGCAAGACATTCCCTCGGGAACAACCATCGAACTGACCAACGTCATCTTGGCGGACAACAACGGAAACTGGGCACGCGCGCGCAACAGCATCACCACTATTGACCAACTCACCGGCGTGGACAACCTCACCGCATCCGTAGAACAAGTCTACGCGTTCGAGTCCACACTCGTGATTGAGGCAGAGCACGACAGCCAGGCGCAAATCGTGACCGTCAACGGACAAGCCCAAACCGTCAACGTCACCGCCGGACGCAACGAAATCAACAACCTCGCGGCAGGTATCTACATCGTCCGCCTCAACGGACAATCACACAAAGTGGTCATCAAGTAAAAAAACGAAGAACTCTGTTTCATAAACATTCCGAGTTATCCTCACCCCGCTCCGGTGAGGATAACTTTTCTTTGCACAATCGGCAAAAGATAACCCGGCTTGTTTGGGATTAGGCGGGAAAAACGTAATTTTGTGGTCTGAAAGCAATCATTACCTCCTATGTTCGTTCATTTCCAGGGCATTGTATTGAACACGATACGGTATAGCGACCGGCAGAACATCGTCCGTGTGCTCACCGACGAGATGGGGCTGGTGTCGTTCGCCGTGGCGCAGGGTCCGGGTCGCGGAGCGCGGGCATTGGCGGCGGCGCTGATGCCGTTGTCGGTGATTGAGGCGGTGGCCAACGTGCGTCCCGGCAGGGAATTGGCCTCGATGCGCGATGTGCGCCGCAGCCTTGACACGGGCAATATATACGCTAATCCGGTGAAAACGGCGGTGGCGATGTACGTCACCGAACTGCTGTGGCACACCATTGTGGGGCAGCAACGCGACCGCGCCCTGTTTGAATACGTCCTGTCGGCTATCGAAGTGCTCAACGGAATGGAGCGCGGCGCGGCCAATTTCCACCTCTGCTTCACATTTGGTCTGGCGGCGCGATTGGGTATCCGGCCGGATATGGCAACCTATAGCGACGGCAGTTGGTTTGACATGGAGGGCGGCGTTTTCAGCCGGTATCCGGCCGAACGCGGACAGTGGCTGCCGCCGGAGCGGGCGCGGGTGATTGTCCTGCTGTCACGCATGACAATGCGGAATCTGCACCTGTTCCGCTTCACGCGCGAGCAGCGCAACGAGGTGCTGACCACGATGCTGAACTATTTCCGCCTGCATCACCCCGCCGTGGGAACGATGCGCTCGGTGGAGGTGCTGCGGCAGGTGTTTGACTGACAGGTTACTTTTTCTTGTCCCGGAGCAGTTCGGGCCGCAGTCGGCGCGTGCGCTCAAGAGCCTGGGTGAGTTTCCAGTCGGCGATAAGCGCCTCGTTTCCGCTGAGCAGCACATCGGGCACGCGCCATCCGTTAAACTCGGCCGGCCGCGTGTACACCGGAGCCTCAAGCAGATTGTCCTGGAACGAGTCGGTGAGCGCGCTTTGCTCATCGCCGATGGCGCCGGGCAGCAGACGCACGATGGAGTCGGCAATCACGGCCGCCGGCAACTCGCCGCCGGTGAGCACATAGTTCCCGATGGAGATCTCGCGCGTAATCAGGTGTTCGCGCACGCGAAAGTCCACACCCTTGTAATGACCGCAAAGAATGATGATGTTTTGCAGCATCGACAGGGCGTTGGCCATCGGCTGGTCGAGCAGGTCGCCGTCGGGCGAGGTGAAAATCACCTCATCGTAATCCCGCTCGGCTTTGAGGGCTTCGATGCAACGATAGATAGGCTCGATTTGCATCACCATACCTGCCTCGCCGCTAAAGGGATAGTCGTCAACCTTGCGGTGGTTGCGCGTGGAGTAGTCGCGCAGGTTGTGGATATGGAACTGTACGAGTCCCTTGTCTTGCGCGCGCTGCAGGATGGAGCAGTGCAGCGGCGAGTCAAGGGCTTCGGGCATAACGGTGAGCAAATCAATACGCATCATAGTCAAGTGAATGGGTTTGAGCGTGCAAAGTTACGCACATTTCTCCGTTGCGGCAAGGATATATGACCTATATCAGCTATCCGGCAATATCCCTAATTCATCCCTAATTCCCTTAACTTCCCTAATTTCCCTAATTAAAAACTTAATCGAAACCTCTTAACCATATTTAAGAGCCGGCGGTGTTGCTGTTGACGGATTTTATCGTAAATTTGCACCGGAATTAAACATTCGTTAATGATTAACAACAAAACTTCAATCATAATGCACCGATCTATCCGACTACAACTGGCTGTGGCGCTCACGCTCATGGCCGCAATCACGGCGCAGGCCGTGCAGTTCATGCAGCCCAAGCGCGAGTTCCGCTCGTCGTGGGTGGCAACAGTGTGGTGCCTCGACTGGCCGCAGGAAGGCTCACGGGGAACCACCGCGACAACCGCCGCCAAAATGAAACAGCAACTCGTCACCTTGCTCGACTCGCTGCAACGCAACAACTTCAACGCCGTCAACTTCCAAGTGCGCTCGATGTGCGACGCGATGTACAAGTCAAGCATCGAACCGTGGTCGAGTTACGTTTCCGGCACACGCGGCGCCGACCCCGGATTCGACCCGCTCGGATTCTGCGTCGAGGAATGCCACAAGCGCGGCATGGAATGCCACGCGTGGGTCAACCCCTACCGTTTCAGCACCGGATCAGACTGGAACACCGCCGCCGACCAGGAACTGAAAAACAACGGCTGGCTGCTCACCTACGGCTCCACCATCATTCTCGACCCCGCACAGCAGCGCGTGATTGACCGAATCGTGGCTGTGTGCCAGGAGATTATCACCAAATACGACGTCGACGGAATCCTCTACGACGACTATTTCTACCCCAACGGAATACCCTCGAACAGCACCGCCGGCGACTACAACGAATGGCTCGACAGCGGAACGAGCCTCTCCATCGGCGACTGGCGGCGCGACAACGTCAACCGGATGGTCAAGGCCGTGTATGATATGATTCAGAAAACACGCCCCGAAATACGCTTCGGCATCTCGCCCGCCGGCGTAACCTGCTCCTCGCAGGCCGTGGCCGACAAGCACGGCGTGGAGCGCAGCAGCGGCTCCGACTGGCAGTACAACGGCATCTTCAGCGACCCGCTCGCCTGGTATGAGGACAAATCGGTCGACTACATCTCGCCCCAAATCTACTGGGCTATCGGAAACAGCGCCGCCGACTACGGAAAACTCGCCCCGTGGTGGAACCGCGTGGCCAAGAAATTCGGCCGCCACATGTTCGTGTCCCACTCCATCTCCTCGCTCACACGCACCAGTTACGGCAGCGAGAATCCCGAGCCCTCGATGACAAGTTCGAACAAGTATGACGAATACGCCAACCAGGTCGAACTCATGCGCACCACCAACGAAGACGGCGCCTATGGCTCAATCTACTACAGCACCAAATACATCTACAACCTCGGCGCCGACGAATCGTTCGGACACTACCTGAAACGCGTTGTCTACAACCGCCCCGCCCTGCCGCCGGCAATGCCGTGGAAAACGGGTAACGACCCCGGCCCGGTAACCAATCTCGCCCTCGACGGAACGCGCCTCAAATGGGACGGACACGACAACGTGCGCTACACCGTTTACGCCTTCCCGCAAGAACTGGCCCACGAGCAATTCACCCGCGAGGGAGAATACCTGCTCGGCATGACCTACGACACATCGTTCACCCTGCCCACCGACCGGCAGGAAGGCTACCAGTACGCCGTCTGCGTGCTCGACCGAGTAGGCAATGAATACGACCCCGTAATCCTCGGCGAAGCCCTCGACCCTCTCGCGCCCCCCACCCTGCTCTCGCCCGAACCCGAAGCATCGCTGTTCAACCCCTTCCCGTTCACTTGGAGCGCCGTTGAGGGCGCCGACCGGTACACGCTCGAAATCGCGCAAGACGCATCATTCGACATCGTGCTCGAACGCAAAGAGGTCACCGGCACCACCCTCAGCTCAGCCGACCTGCAACACCTCGCCTCCGGGGAACAACTCTACTGGCGCGTTCTCGCCCACGGCAGCGGATTCGCCAACGGCGTGAGCGAGCGGCGCGCGTTCACCCCGCAACTGCTCGTGATGTTCACTCCCTACGACGGACAAAAGGAACTCCCCACCAACCTCACCGCGACATGGAACACCCCCGATGATATCACCGAGGCCACGCTCCGTATCGCCTCCGACGCCGAGATGACCGACATCGTCTTCTCCGGAACAGCCACCGGCGGAACACTTGACATCCCGCAAGGAACACTCCGGCCGGGCAACCTGTACTACGCCAACGTGAGCCTGACTCACAACGAACTGGCGCAAACATCACCCACCGTCATCTTCACCACCGCTTTCGACGTGCCAACATTCCTCACTCCCGCCAACGGCGGAACACTCTACCGGAACGACTACATCACCCTTGAACGACAATCCGAGGCATCATCCTACGTGATTGAAATTTCCAACTCCGCCACCACTTGGGGACGCACACGTTACGTCGAGACGCTCAAAGACGGCGAGACAACCAGCGGCAAAACCGCCTCGGAAATCAAGGTAAACGGCAAAACCCTCGTTGACGGAACCACATACTACGCCCGCGCCAAACTCACCTACCTCGACGAGCAGAATGTGAGCACAACCACAGAATACTGCCCCGTGATCTCATTCACCTATTCCGACACCGACCGCCCGACCTACAAAACCGGCGACATTGACGCCGACGGATCCGTTGACGTGAACGACCTCAACATCATCATCAACATCGTCCTCGGCAACGACAGCGCGGAAAAATACGACGGACGCGCTCAACTCAGCGGAAACCCCACCGTCGACATCAGCGACATCAACATCCTGATTTCAATCCTCCTTACCAAATAACTCCGGCCGTAAACAGAAATCCACCGGACACTCCTCCTTCCGTGCATTCGCGGGAGGAGGAGTTGTCTATATAAACCTGGCCACGCTTCAGCAAATGGTTCAGTTATTTATAGAGTGCCTACCGCCGGTTATTGACCCCACTTCATACACCCTGCGCTTACCCCCTTTGGACTCCCTGACTCCTTTAATGCCTTAACTCCTAATTCAAAGCCTGAACTAAAAGCTGAACTAAAACTGAACTAAAAGCCCCAAAAACACCTGAAATAATTCCCCGTAAGATACGGCGCTCTCATTTTTAATTTGTAATTTTGCCAAGTTTTTGGTTTCCAAGAATCTCCCTTCATCTTTTTTGCACTATTTTATGATGTGAGATTCTTTACACAGCCGAAAGCCGAAGTGTAAAAACTCCAACTACAGTGGTATGGATAAAAAAAGTACGATGGTATTTACTCGCGAAGACACCTCGATAATGAAAGGCGTCGCGATTTTGATGATGATCTATTTTCATATGTTCGAATTCGGCTTGGATAGCATTCTCTATCTGCCTTTAAGTGTAATCGGCAAGTACTCTATTGAGTGCTATCTGGCAAGAGCGTGCAATCCAGTGGCCTTGTTTTTGCTTTTAGGCGGTATTGGGAATTATATTATTTATCATAAAAATCAATCCGGCGTCAAGCGTACGGGTAAGCGAGTGTTGAAACTTTATGTTCATTATTGGTTCTCCTTGCTCATTTTTATTCCAATTATTTTGCTTTTACAATTACCGGTTCCCATCAGTTTTAAAGATTTCATATGGAATATCACCGGTTTGAATCCATCTTGGAAGATATCAAACTGGTTTCTAATGCCTTACTGCGTGGTACTTTTATGCAGCCCATGGCTTTTCAAAGCACTTGACCGCTATGGATGGAAGATTTGCCTGATTGTGTGCCTGCTCATCCGCATGGGCGTATTTGCGTTCAATCACTACTACTCAAACGAATACATATATGCCAACAAGTGGATTTGGAATCCTTTGCCTGAATTGGTTTTGTTATTCGCGTTTATGCTTGGAGCCGCCGCAGCCAAGACCGACTTTTGGGGTGTGTTGGCGAAAATGAAGAAGTGGCCGGGATATCTTCTGTATCTTGCCTTGATAATCATAATCGGCATTCGTTGTTCGATTCATATTTTCACGGCTTTTGCCACTTTTTCTTTGGCGTTATGCATGCTCTATGTTGCCGCTCCTCATTTTTCGGCAGTCAAAAAGGCGCTTATTTTCCTTGGAAAACATTCAATGAATATGTGGTTTGTTCATTGGTGGATATGGGATTTGGTGGCTTATACGGGCAAGTTATACAGCCCGGTGGCGTTTGTTTTGGTGGTCGGATTGTCCGCGATTGTTTCTATGATTTTCAATTTTATCCTGAAACCGGTTGACAAACTGATTCTCCGTTAGTTCCGGGTGGGCATAAAACCGCCTACCCGCGGCCGGTTTCCTTGCGCCGGCTTTCCCCTTCCACACACTGCAAGCAGCGCTGAAGACACCATAAAGGTATATAGATATATATTAATATATGCTAAATATCTCGCAAAAACAGTAGTTATCTGGAAAAATATGTGTAATTTTGCAAACCGATTATACGGTTTCACCTGATGGTCAGCGGCATTCAACCGGCAATGCGACCTCTAAAAGGCCGTATTTTTGCGCACCTCGCAACACACTTTCCAACCTAAAGTGGTGAAGTTTTCCGGTAAAACCTTTATAGGATATCATCTACCCAATCAGGTTCAAAGCCCATACGGCGACGGAGACAACACCACGCAATAACAACAACACCAAACTTACATTTATGACTAACATTCTACGACACTTCATTGCCCTGTCAGTCGTCCTGCTGCTCGGCATAGTGCCTATGCAAGCAGATGTTGTTCCACAGACTGCCGACCCCACCAACAGCGACACATTCAAAGGATGGGTAGACAACCGTACCGGCGCCTTGAGCAGTCTCACTATCACCGGTGAGACATACAGCGGACCCGGCTCAGCGCTTCCGAGAGCAGAGTTTGCCTACGTCAACGAGGTAAACTTCCCCGACCCCAACTTCCGCAAGTTTGCCAAAAACTCAGTCACCACGGAGTTTTATATCAGAAAAGACAACCCTGTCAGTTCTATAGATATCTTCACTTCGGCCGATATGGCTTCGCTTGAAGGACTGGAATTTTTCCCAAAATTAGCAATGCTCGACATCAGCCACAATCCCGTTCAACACCTCGACTTTTCGAAAAACCCAAAGTTAAGACAAGTCTGGATAAGTGAAACGTCATTGCAATCAATAGAATTCGGTGACGACAGCCCAATATCCTTCCTATCGATATACGACAGTCCGCTTGCTGAGTTGGACCTGAGTAAAACGCCGGAAATGCAGAGTCTTACAGTGGAGAATTGCAACATTGCGGCACTCGATTTCGGAAACAATCCAAAAATCCGGGGGTTGTTTCTGAGAGGCAACCCGCTGACGGGCATTGACCTGACACATCTGGAAAATCTTAGAAGTTTAGAACTTAGAGGCAATCAGATTCAAACCGTTGACCTGAGCAACAACAAGGCTCTTGAAAGAGTTAAGTTGAACGGACTGCAAATGTCATCTATAGGATTTGACGACACATACACCGGACTCATCGAGTTGGAAATCAGCAACTGTCAAATCAGTGAAATAACCGGACTGTCCGCGAGTATCACCTCCCTGAACCTGAGCGACAATCAGATCAGCGAGATTACAGGCTTGCCTGCGAGCCTCACATCCCTGAACGTGAGCAATAACCAGATCAGTGAGATTACCGGCCTGCCAGAGCGTCTGAGTGAACTGATAATAGCCGGCAATCAAATCAGCAGCCTGTCCAACCTCCCGGCGGACATATCGAGCATTCAAGCCCAGGACAACGTTTTGACCGAAATTGATGTGCGGATCTTGAGCAAACTCAATCGCATGAACCTCACCAACAACCGGCTCACCTCGCTCGATGTCAGCACATGCGAAAGACTTGGGATTCTCGATATTAGCGACAACCCCTTGACTTCATTAATCCTCGGCCCCAGAATCAACAGATTGACAATCGAAAACGCGCCTTTGTCAACTTTGGATTTAAGCGCAACCCCAAACATTTCAGACCTTAAGGTGAACAACTGCAATCTGCAATCGATTGACCTGAGCGCTTTAACCAATCTGTACAAGTTGTCGCTGAACAACAACCGGCTAACTTCTTTGAACCTTGAGAGATTTTCCCAATTATATTGGCTGGAAGCCGACAACAACAATCTGTCTATGTTGAAACTGAATTCCGAACTGGAATATCTGGAGCACGTCAGTGCCGCAAACAACCAGTTGGAAACCATAGACATTCCCCCGTGCGGCTACTTGTCTTATTTAGATTTGAGCAACAACCGCCTTGAAAAACTTGACGTAAGCCCGAACACGGGTTTGAAGACACTCAAATGTTCCGACAACTTATTGAAATCCCTTACCCTGCCGAATCAGTGTACTGTCGGAAATGGTGTAATGCTGAAAATGATTTCATCAACAAAACACTGGGCCTCCACCGGTGTCAGCTATAGCCGCGGCTCCAGTTTCAACCATACGATGCATTACGAGATCTATGACGGCGAATACGTTGAAAATCTCGATTGGACGGGACTGAGAGAACTGAACTTCGCCAACAACCATCTCACATCGATCAAGATGCATGGAGAGAGAAACATCGGTTTGGTCTGCACAAGATGGATTAACGCCGATATACGCAATTATCTCGATTTTACGCAGGGCGGTAATTTCCCCGGCCAATACCATTACGACGCCTCCAGGTTCGACCCCAACAACAACGGCCGTCATCTGAACAACGTCGAAAAAGCGTATGTGGGAAGAGACGAGAATGGCAATGACAAGCATATCTTCTATCTGCGCCTCGACGACCCCAGAGCAGACGAGCAACACATCAACGACCGGGTAGGTTACGACTTTGACCTCACTAAGGTGGTTGAATGGAAGTCGGGCGGCGTGGTGATTGACGGGAAACGTAATAAACTGGCTCCCGCGCTTGCAAAACGGGGCGTGTCGCAAGCCGACATCGATCACGCCCATGTGGAAGGCACAATCCTCCTGCTTGATGAGAACAATCCCAGAATCGTTTACGACTACAACTCCGAAGGGTTTCACAAAGACGCATACAGATATAGTTTGTGGGACTATCACGACATGTGGACCACCCTCAATCATAATATCCCCTCAGATTACGTCGTATCCGAAGAATCCGAACATTACCCGTTTGAGTCAGAGTATCTGGTTGCGCCATTTACCATGAACCATGATGAAGACCCTACCGGAACAATAGAATTTTATCTTACATGGAATCCGGAGGACAACACGGTGGTGACAGGTGTCGCCAAAATTGACGGCAAGATGAAAACGATTGAGAAAGTAAGCTATATCAACCCCGTCGGCATAACCGGCACCGAGCCGTTCGAAGGAGTGAACATCGTCATCACCCGCTATTCCGACGGAACGGAAACAACGCGAAAGATGGTGAGATAGACAAATCACTAACTCGCATACCTCAACCACGCCACAGAGCACCAATGCACCCCTCCTCCCGCCTCACCGCGGGAGGAGTTTTTTCGCGTAAAGGACAACAGTAGATACGGCACCAAAGCAACACATAGCCCTTAAATCCCCGAATCCCATTGGGTCTTTATAGATCTTATCGTGATACCGCATACTGAACTTTCAAGATAGAAATGCATAATTCATCTTGAGAGCAATTCTGATGATGCGCTGTTGGGAGTCGCGACTCCCAACAGCGGCCGAAAAAAAAAAAAAAAAAAATGAGGAAACCGAAGTTTCCCCAAAATGAATTAAATTTGCATTGCAAATATGGCACATTTAACTCGAGAGCAAGATAAGCAATTTATTTGGGACGGCAAGCCAAGCGTACACAAAAACAGATTGCCGATGAGATAAGCGTGAGTCAGTCAACGGTCTCACGCGAGTTGAGACGTGGCAGCAAAGGCCGCGGCGGCTACAACTGGCTTATGGCCCAGGAAGAGGCCGAGGCCCGAAAGTCAAGATCACCGGGCAACCGCTCCATAGACAGCCTTGTGCTGTGGAAAGCTCTACATCTGCTCGAGACCAAACAGTGGTCGCCGGAACAGATTAGTCATCTGGCCGGGCAGGGCAAGAAAATCAGCCACGAGACCATCTATAAGCACATCAGGGCAAACCCGAGAAGTATGCGAGGTTCTGCCACCACCATATGAGGTACAAGCGCAAGCGCAAGGCGGAGGCAAAGCCGACCAAGGCAACTAACATACCCAACCGCATAAGCATTCATCAGCGACCGCCTGAGGCCGATGGCAACCGCTTCGGAGACTGGGAGATGGACTTGATTGTCGACCACAAGCAGAACGCGATCTTGTCGCTGGTCGAGCGCAGCACAGACATGCAGTTCATCGAGAAACTACCCGAGGGGAAAAAAGCCATGCCTCTGGCTTACGCCGTCTACAGGCTGCTCTTCCCGTTCAAGGAGCATTTGCTCTCCATCACCACTGACAACGGAAGCGAGTTCGCCGCACACGAGTTCCTGACAAAAAAACTCAACGTGCCGGTATTCTTCACCGACTCATACGCGTCTTGGCAAAAGGGCAACGTGGAGAATGTAAACAAACTTGTAAGTTTTTATTTACCAGAAGAAACTGATTTTGACACCGTTAGCAATGCTACTATATATAAAATACAAAAAAATTGAACTCAAGACCAAGAAAAAAACTTGGGTTCAGTACACCGCTAAAAGAATTCTTCAGACATTTTAATTAACTTTGCAACAAAATATGCATTTGCTTGTTGACTCTACACCCCGAATTGTCAAAAATAGGACGCATTATCGGGTCGCGACTTGGCCATATCGGCAACCTCGACTGTGACATTTTGGAACAAGACGGAATCTATTATGTGCTTGAGCTCAATCCGCGATTTGGCGGGGGATTTCCGTTCAGTTACGAGGCTGGAGTGAATATGCCTTTAGCCATATTGAAATGGAAACGTGGCCAAAATGTGGACCCCAAAATCCTAATGGCTCAGCCGGGACTTACTTTTGCCAAAT
>CACYCT010000195.1 GCA_902772965.1 uncultured Bacteroidales bacterium
CTGGGCGCTCAGAGCGCGTACTTCAAGATTGGAGAAGACGGATCGAATCCACCTCGTATCACTTCGATCAATATCAAATACGGTAAAAGCGACACCAAGACCCTTGCCGAGATAATCACCGCCGGCAAGAAAGGCGACATATACACTGTGTCCGACAACCTGCAAGTGGTCTATGCCTCGGGCGACCTCGTCTGGGCCCGCGACCTGGATGCCGACGCCTGCGTGAATCCCACCGAGCAGCCCGCCGACGGACAGGTGGACTATATGCGCGATGTCGTGGGCCAGCAGTCGGGGCAGTGGCAACAGCACAACTGGGTGATGCTCAACTTCAGCGACGCCTCGAAATGGGAGCCTGCCAAGGGGGACATCATCCGCGGAGGCACGCTCACCGGCCGGCTCACCGACACCGACAACCTCACACTGAAGGTTGACGCCAATGCCGAAGTGCAGACCACCGGCGGGACACCGGAATATGTGCCCAATGTGTATTGCGCCGCCAACTTCTACAGCAGCAACACACAGACGAGTCAGACCAACGGAAAGACCTACTGGTTTATGCGGCCGCGCGCCATGGAGGTGGCCACCATCACCGGCTCGGTGTGGAACGGCGACGGATTCTATATGCCGGCCAATAAGGTGGTCGATGGACGGCACTACAACTCGGCCGGCCTGAAGGGCGCTTTCGCCATCGACACCGAATACGACCCCACCGCCAATCCTGAGCAGGGCGAGGCCTACAAGTTCCTGGCCGTTGTCAAGAAGAAGACCGGCAACGGCGACAGCCCGCAGCCCGCGCCGCGCCGCTTAGACGTGCAGGACGGCTCGTCGGTGGCCGACAGTGAGTGGATAGTCTATCCGCTGGAACTGAGCTCCTCCGAGACGGTGACCGCCATCGGCCAACTGAGCGCAGGCCGCGAGGTGGTGGATGTGACCTACACCGATGTGTCGGGCCGCGTCAGCAAGCGTCCCTTCAATGGCGTGAACATTGTGGTGACGCGCTACACCGACGGCAGCACCACTACACGCAAGGTAGTGGTACGCTAACCCCGCAAGCCGCCATCGCATTTCTTATCAGGGGCTTCCGCTCGATTGGACGGGCGGAAGCCCCTGTGCTATGCCTCCCCGCTAAAGACAACTACCCCCACCGGCAAAGAGCCTACTTCACCCGACAACAATGCCACCCGAAAAGGAGACTTCCCCGCGCGGATGGCATTATGGTGTTGTGACCGAGCCGGTGGCCTTGCGGTTGGGATTTATTGCTGTCCGATAAAATTTTATTTCGCTTGCAACTTTTACCCCTTTATTGCGCGTCTAAACATTGTAAACGAAAACTTCTCTTGCGCAAGGGAACAAAAAAACAGACACAAAAATGCTACGGAACATACTACTTACAGCACTCATCTCGCTCGTGATGCCGGTTGCCGCGGCAACCGACTTCACCGGCAAGGTCACAGACCAGGACAGTACGGCCATAGAGTTTGCGACCGTCAGTTTGCTCAATCCCGCAGACAGCGCATTCATCACCGGCACCACCACCGGCGCCGATGGCGGGTTCACACTTCATGCCGCAAATGCCCCAGCCATAATAAAGATCACCTATATCGGCTACAAGCCGCTGTTGATTAACTCCACGGGCAACGTAGGCACGGTATGCCTTTTGCCCGAGCGTACGATGCTCGGCGAGGTGACGGTGAAAGCCGTTGCACCCACCTATAAACTCACCACCGAGGGCATCAAGACTGATGTGGACGGAACCCTGCTGAGCCGCGTGGGCACTGCCGGCGATGTGCTTGAAAACCTGCCCGGCGTGCAGAAAAAGGACGACGGCATTGAGGTTTTCGGCAAAGGCACCCCGCTGATCTACATCAACGGGCGGGAAATGCGCGACAAGACCGAACTTGACCGGCTCAAGAGCGATGAGATTCAGAGCGTTGAACTCATCACCAATCCCGGGGTAAAGTATAAAGCCAATGTGGAGAGCGTCATCATCATTAAAACCAAGCATACGCAGGGCGAGGGCTTCTCGTTTGATGCCATGGCTGATTACAGTCAGGGTGAGAACACAGACCTTGCGACAGGTATCAATTGGAACTACCGCAAAGGCGGAATGGATGTCTTTGGCGCTGTGTGGTACAACGACGAATGTTGGGAGAACAACAATTCAGTGAATCTTGATGTTCTTGCCGACACCATTTGGTCTCTTGACCAGCGCATGAGATACAAGAGCCGCGACCGGTCGTTTTACGGCTCAGTGGGTATGAACTATGTGTTGGGCGAAAACCACTCGATGGGCGTGCGCTACGACACGAAGTGGTATCTGTACAACAGAGACAACGGCACGATGAGCGCCGATGTGATGGCCGACGGAAAGTTTTATGATCACGTTGAGAACACCTTCAGCCAACGCACCTCCCACAACATGCCCCACACCCTTAACGCCTACTACAACGGGCGAGTGGGTAAAACTGAAATCGATGTGAACTTTGACTACATGTTCAGCAAAGAACGCACTCACCAACTCAACGACGAAGTGAGTCAAGAGCGCGACAGCCGCATCGTCACGGCTCAGAGCATGGCACGCAACCGCCTGCTTGCCGGAAAACTGGTGCTCTCATGGCCGGTACTCGGCGGCCGTCTGCAGGCAGGCACCGAACTGAGCAACACCCGCCGCAACGACGAGTATACCAACCCTCAGAACATCGTTCCGTCATCGTACACCGAGCAGCGCGAGCAGGGTTACGCCTTCTTTGTGGAATATGCCCGTGGATTGCCCTTTGGAAATCTGCGCTTGGGTCTCCGCAACGAGAACGTGGTTAGCGACCATTACAGCATGGGCAAGCGCATTGCCGAGCAGAGCCGCACCTATCACCACCTGTTCCCCACCATCGGCTTGCAGGCCCGTGCCGGCGCGGTGCAGATCATGCTCAACTACAGCATGAAGATTCAGCGTCCTTACTATTGGCAACTCTCCGGCGAAGTCACCTATGCCAACCGCTTCTCATGGGAGAGCGGCAATCCCACTCTCAAACCATCAATCAACAACAATCTCGGCCTGACGGTGATGTGGAAGTGGATGAGTTTCATGGCCGAATACAAGCACGTGCGCGACCACATCATCACTGTGGCCCGCGAGGTGCCCGGCAGCGAGTACACAACCTTAATCACACGTGAGAACCTCGACCACAGCAGCGCCATGCGCCTGATGCTCAACCTCAATCCCAAGTTCGGCATCTACGAGCCGCAACTCTCGCTCGGCATGATTAAGGACTGGACAAAGACACCCACACCGGTTGGCGTCATCTCCCCCACTTGTCCGCTCTTTCTGATTCAATTCAACAATAAGGTCAGGATTCTGCCCACACTCACGGCCAACGCCAACCTTGACATCACAAGCAAGGGAGACTTGCAGAATGTGTCGATGCTGAGGGCCACAGCCAAACTCAACCTGAGTGTCACCAAGACCTTCCTGAACGACCGCCTGTCGATAAAGGTCGCAGGCCGCAATATCTTCAATGCCCAACAGCATGTCATGCTGCGCTACGGCTTGCGAAACTTGACGCAGGAGAGCCATTACGACTCGCGCGAGTTGCAGGTCACCGTGCGCTACAAGTTCAACGCCACACAAAGCAAATACAAGGGAACCGGCGCAGGCCTGGAAGAGCGCTCCCGCCTCGGCAACTGACCGACATACAAGCTTCTTCATATATTTTTTTGCGAACGTACCTCTTTCGGGAGGTCCGTTCTCTTTTGTTGTTGTGTGTCTTAATATGGCTCTGTAATGTTTTGTGTGGGTAATCCTGCTATATATTCGGCGAATCAGCACCGGAGGCGCGGGTGGGTCGAAGATCCGACTTTGTGCGCAAGACTATGGGAGCGCCTCGTAGAGGGTCGACGTTTGCCTTGCCCTCATTCACAAAATAGGCAAAGAAATGGCTGCCGTTGTTTTCTGATTCCTACCAATTTAAGTAAAAATGCGCTGATTTTGCGGTGTTTTTTTGCAAAGTGTCACCCGATTTTGATTTTTGATGTATCTTTGCGGTGATAACGGAAGTTGATGGGCTCTGGTTTCGGCAATCCGCAGTAAGAACCCTTTGCCCAATGAATTGCGAATAGATTCCGCATTTCATTGAATGTCATTACGTTATCACCCAACCAGACAATAAGACAGTTTTCTTGTGGCAAACGTTATACGGCACACGCTGGCATTGTTCGGCGCCGCTTACATAGCCAAATATTAACTCTTTAAACCACGAGTGTATGAAAAAATCATTACTCTTAATTGTGGCACTGCTCGCTAACTTATCGGCTTGGAGCCAACAACTTACGGTTACCCAATACAAGGCGAAGTGCACAAAGTTCTCAACCTTGTATGTCGGCGAAATAGTTGATGGACAGCAGCCATTCCACTACCTTTACTCAGACAATCTGACCAATAGCGAGAAAGTGTTCGAGGCGGTGAAACAATGTCTCTCCGATTTCAATGAAGGCAACTACGGAGCGCTTGTGCCTGATATAGTCGGGGAAACGGAGAACCTCGGAATTGCCGTCTGCTCAAACACCGACTTTGAGGCAATGATGGGCCCGGAATGGCTTAGTGCGGAAAAAGCTGGGGAAGCATGTTTGTCCGGCGCAACAATCATCTCATCATCCTCAGACAGTCTTTTTAAGACAAACGTCGACTTTGCCAAAAAATGCCGCGAATTCTATCAGACCAATTACCATTCCGCAACTATGACAGACTCAACGGGACGAACTGTAGGAGTCAGTGGAATTTACGGAGAATTGTCCATGGAAAAACACACCGTCCAACTATCTGGAGAAAATTCCACCATTTCTGTAACAAACATATCATACACTTGCGAATTGGTTACAGTGATTTGCACAAAAGCCGAGTTTGAGTCCACCTTCACTGGAGTAGTTGACATCAACGCATCCGACCGCAAACGCGGCCAGCGTTACAACCTGATGGGCCAGCCCGTGGGCAGTGACTACAAGGGCTTCGTCATCGAGGACGGCAAAAAAGTGATTGTGAGATAAGAAACACATCTGTTTCATTTACACATAGGAGCGGTTGCCGTACTTTGTGGTACGATAACCGCTTTCTCTGCAACAAGACATCATCAATATCGACCTCAAGAGGGTGTGTCAAAATTCTGGCACACCCTCATATTGGATTCTTGGGAGAATGAATCATTTCGGAGGCGGTAAATCGCTCTCGCCGGCTTGAGTTCGGTTGCGGAACAATCCAGCCTCCCGTCTTGATTACTTCTTGATGGTGTCGGAGTTCTGGTTGTAGGCTTTTGCCACGCATTTCCACTCACCGTTCATCTTCATCAGAAGCAGATAGTCGGTGAAGTCGATGCGGCCACCCCATTTCTCTTCAAGAACACGCACGACAGCCACAGTCTCCTCAATCGATACCACATCGACGCGGGCCTTGAAATCAGCACCGGCGCCGACAGTGTCCACATTGTGGTAGAACTGCTCGATGGAACCGTGCTCAAGTGTGCCGTCAAGGTATCCGAACAGCACGGCATCGTCGGTGAACAACTCTTTGGCGTACTTGCTGTTGCCCTCGGCAACACTCTTGACGAACTTCATCGCGGCTGCCTCGACTGCCGCATATTCTGCAATAGTAGATCTCATATATGATAGGTTTTAAAGGTTAGTAATCCTGGTGCAAAATTAGGTACTAACCACGGTTCGGGCAAGTACCGAAAAATTTTTCAGGTACTGAAAAATTTCTCCATATACCATCGTTTCAGCGATAATTGCTTACCTTTGCGTCATAGTCGCGGGCTACAAGTCAAGAAACTGAAGCGGAAAATGCCGAAAAGTGGCCCAAACCGACCGAAACACCAAAACACAATTTCGGAATTTATAGAACCCACCTAAACATCGCGAACCATATGTATAAAAGAAAAATACCCATTGACTTGAGTTGCCCTTTACGTCTGACAATCAGTCTGATTGACTCAAAGTGGAAATCGTGCATCCTCGATGAGCTGCGCCACGGTGCCATGCGTCCGAGCGAGTTGCATAAGGCCTTGTCCGAAGCCTCGCCGCGCGTACTGGACCTTCAACTCAAGGAGATGGTCGACGACGGACTGGTGACCAAGACCATCTATCCCGAACTGCCGCCGCGCAGCGAGTATGCCATCTCGCCCCTCGGCATGACGCTCATGCCCATCATCGACGCGATGCTGCGCTGGGGCGAGGAACATCAGGAACTGTTCGAGAAGAAATACGGGAACAAGGAATAATCACAATCCCGGCGGAGGTTTGCTCAACCATCCTCAGCCTCAAACGGCCTATCGGAGCCGCCTCGGTCAAGTGGCTGATACCGAAGATTAGACAGTGGCTCCGCAAAAGACCGAAAAGCCGCCCGGTCGGTGAGCCGACGGTTATAAATCCCGGTCTCAAAGACTTTATCTCCTCACCAGTTCAATCGCCTCCTTACCCGAAAGATGCTCTATGTCGAGCCGCAACAGGACAACTCGGCCCAAAGACTTGTCGATTTCGTGCTGTAACCCCTGCTCATCATCGGGCGAATATCGCTGACCGAGCAGGCGTAGTGCCTTAAGTCGCTCCTCGGCATCCTCTATTATGGAAACGCGACCGAAAACGATGACACTTCTGAAATAGGTGGTGAACTCTGCAGGTTTCACATCGTCACGGTCAATGACGCAAAACGAGCAGCGGGAGTCACGCTTTATCGCGTCAATCTTGTGAGCCTCAACAGCCGAATGGAAAATTATCCCTCCCTCTCGCTGCCGATGTTCGATTTCATTGGGGTATGCGCTGCGCTCTCGGTTTCCCGTCACACATTGGCGATTTTACCGCACATCGCCCTGCATATTCCGCACAGTTCAAAGGCGATTTCGTGGTTCCCTCCGTAGGGCGGTCGGTGGGTCTTGGCAGACAGCCTCGGGGCAGGCACCGAACTTTAAAAAATGCGTTTGCTCATGAGCATATGGTAATAGTATCGGTGCAGAAATAAGGGTATAAAACAAGTTAGCCACTGAATTTCAGCGGCTAACTTGAAATTTAAGTGTCCAAGATGAGGACATTATGTTGTTGTCCTATGTTTTTGACGACGGGCAAAAGTAATTGATATTATTGGTATTTAGTATTTTAGACTAATGTTCAAATCTCAAATTATATCTATAAAAACCATTAGATAACAATTAAGTCGTCAAAAAGTCGTCAAAAATTTTGCCTCGTCAAAAAGTTTTTGTACCTTTGCAA
>CACYCT010000196.1 GCA_902772965.1 uncultured Bacteroidales bacterium
GGTTGCCGGGCGAAGTCGGCTGCGGTTGTGATTCCTTCGGCTTGCAGTCGGGCGGCGTAGCGGCGGCCGATGCCCCAAACCTCGTCGATGGGCAGCATGCTGAGCGCTTTGTCGCGCTTGGCGTCGGTGTCAATCAGGCAGCAATGCCGGTATCCGCGGTAGCGTTTGGCGAAGTAGGTGGCCACTTTGGCGAGGGTCTTGGTCGGCCCGATTCCGACGCTGATGGGTATTCCCACGGATTGCATCACGCGCCGGTGCAGGTGTTCTCCCCACGCTTTGAGGTCGATTCCGTCGGTGTTCCGGAAGTTGACGAAACACTCGTCGATGGAGTATCGGAAATATGCCGGCGCCTCTTGGCGTATGATTTCGATGACGCGGGCGGTGAGTTCGCCGTAGAGTTCGTAGTTCGACGAGAAGACGGCGATTTTCTGGTCGGGGAATTGTTGTTGGAGTTGGAAATATGGTGTTCCGGCTTTGATTCCGAGGCTTTTGGCTTCGTTTGATCGCGCCACGACGCAGCCGTCATTGTTCGAGAGCACCACCACGGGCATGCCCCGCAGGTCCGGGCGGAAGACGCGTTCGCAGGAAACGTAGCAGTTGTCGCAGTCAATGATGGCGTACATGGCGGGGTGGAGTGGGGGAGAGGGGTGTTATCCGTGTTTCCAGCCTTTGATGGTCCACACCACCACGCCCCACACTTCGAATTGGTCGATGTCGGTGATTCGGATAGGTTGGTATTTCGGGTTTGCGGGTCGGAGTTCGATGTATCCCTCTTGCTGGTGTGTCAGGTCAAGGAACTTGATGGTGAACTCATTGTTTATGTATGCTACGATGATGTCTCCGTCGGCAGGTTGGAGCGAACGGTCGATTACGGCTATGTCTCCGTCGTTGATTCCGGCGTCGATCATGGAGTCGCCCGAGACGCGCCCGTAGAAGGTTGCCTCAGGGTGTCGGATCATGTCGCGGTTGAAGTCGAGGCTGTCGTGGGTGTAGTCGTCGGCGGGCGATGGGAATCCGGCTTTGATTTGCGGTGCGAGTTGGAGGCGCAGTTGTTGCTCGAACTCGGTGGGGAGGAGGTGGATTGACTTCATGAATGTTCGGTGGAAGTGTCTTGGAGGTCGTCGTAGCGTTGGTAGAGGAAGTCGTTGTAGGGGAATCGCTGTGCGTGTACCACGCGCGCGCGTTCATATAAAAGTTGTTTGAGCGCGTCGATGTTCATTCCGCGTTTCGCGCTGATGAACACGCACCGTCCTGCCATGCGTGCCATCCATGTGGCTTCGAGTTCTTCGAGTGGGATGTTCTCGCGCTGGCGGGGTGTGAGGTCGTCCTCGTCTTTGGGCACATAGGTGAATCGGTCGATTTTGTTGAACACCATGATCATCTCCTTGTCGGCCGCGCCGCACACTTCCTGGAGTGTCCGGTTGACGACTTCGATCTGCTCCTCAAATTGCGGGTGTGAGATGTCGACCACGTGAACGAGGATGTCGCTGTCGCGCACTTCGTCGAGGGTGGTTTTGAACGATTCGACGAGGTGTGTGGGCAGTTTTCGGATAAATCCGACGGTGTCGGTGAGCAGGAAGGGCAGGTTTTCGATGACGACTTTCCTGACGGTGGTGTCGAGCGTGGCGAAGAGTTTGTTTTCGGCGAAGACGTCGCTTTTGCTGAGCAGGTTCATCAGTGTGGACTTGCCCACGTTGGTGTATCCCACGAGGGCGATTCGGGTGAGTTTTCCGCGGTTTTTCCGTTGGATTACCTTCTGGCGGTCCCAGTCGGCGAGCCGTTGCTTGAGCAGGGCGATTTTGGTCTTGATGATTCGGCGGTCGGTTTCGATCTGTGTCTCACCCGGCCCGCGCATACCGATACCGCCCCGTTGCCGCTCAAGGTGGGTCCACATGCCTGTCAGCCGCGGCAGCAGGTATTGGTACTGCGCGAGTTCGACCTGCATCTTGGCATTGGCCGTTTGGGCGCGTTTGGCGAAGATGTCGAGTATGAGGCTTGTCCGGTCGAGCACTTTGGCCTGTGTCGCTTTCTGTATAAAGGCGATTTGCTTTGGCGAGAGGTCGTCGTCAAAGACAATGAGGCCAATCTCGTTGTCGGCCACATAGTTCACTATCTCGTCGAGTTTGCCTTTTCCTACGAACGATGTGCTGTTAGGCGCGTCGGTGCGTTGGGTGAATCGCTTGATGGTTACGGCGCCGGCTGTCTCGGCGAGGAATTCGAGTTCGTCGAGATATTCTGTGGCCTTTGTCTCGTTCTGCTCGGGGGTGATGAGGCCTACGAGAATGGCCCGTTCCTGTTCAACGGTGCCGAGCGTTCGTTTGTTGTCGTCAATAAATCCCACGTTGATGTGTCGGTTTGTGATTAGTCCGCAAAGTTAGTATTTTTTGTTGACATTTCGGCCAACGGGTTGATGAAATTGATTTGGTGATTGCCTTGCCGTTTGTTCCGTTGCAGATGGTTTCCAGGCGGGATAACGGGGTGGATTAAGCGTGGTTTTACAAGGCTCAAGGTTGTTGCTTTTTGCCGGAGAAAATGGGTGTTCTTTCCCGAAAACGGGTGAAAAACGGGCAAAAATCTGTTTTTTTCGAAAAAAAAGACGTTTTTTTTGTTGTTTTTTTTGTGGGAAACGGAGTTTTATCTAAATTTGCCACTGCCAAAATGTGGTAAAACCATTTAAGTGTAACACTATAAACCCAAACCATTATGAACAAAACCGAACTTGTTAACGCAATCGCAGCTGATGCTAAACTGACCAAGGTACAGGCCAAAGCCGCTCTCGAAGCAACCCTCGCAGCCATCACCGAAGCCCTCGCCAAAGGCGACAAAGTGGCTCTGATCGGATTCGGCACCTTTGCTGTGAACGAGAAAGCCGCCCGCGTGGGCAAGAACCCCGCCACCGGCGCGAAAATCAACATCCCCGCCAAGAAGGTTGTGAAGTTCAAAGCCGGCGCTGAGTTGGCCGACAAAGTGAAGTAAGTTCTCACCATCTCCGCCATCGGTTTGCCTCCGTGCCTGTCGCGCCGTCGGCAAGACACCGCGTTGCTGGCACAGCAGACCACAAAGCCTCGCAAGCCCCTGTGTAAACGGTGGGCAGCGAGGTTTTGCATTAATGATTTTTATGTGACATCGACCTGAAAAACTACCAAAACAAGGAAAATGTCAACAATTAACAATATTTTATTTTTGTAGACCGATTTTCATAAAAATAATGCCTAAATTTGTGGAGTTTTTATAAACATGGCAAAGTCCAAAACGAACAAAACAATATATTAACCTAACCCCTAACGTACTATGAGCATGAAAATTACCTCAAAAGCATGGTTACGTTGCATCGCCTCGGGTGTGCTCGCGCTCACGGCCTTTACCGCCGTGCAGGCCGCAAGTATTACCCATGATGGCATCAACTACACCACCAGCGGTACAAAAGCAACTGTTGCCAAGTACACCATCATTAGAGAAACGAAAGACACCATCTTCTATGAGGGTGACATCGTGATTCCCGCTACGTTTGAGCACGAAGGTGTGACCTACACCGTTGTCGCCACCGCCGCCAACTCATTCCTCGACTGCCGCGACCTCACCTCGCTGGTGCTCCCCGAAACCTGCGTCACCATCGGACGTAACAGTTTCAAAGGCTGTACCTCGCTGAAAGTGAGCCCGATTCCCGTGACGGCGACCACATTCGGAAACGGTATCTTCAACGGCTGCACCAGCCTTGAAGAAATCACGATTCCCTACGGATGGACAAAGATGGTGAGCGAAGACCTCTCCGGCTGCCCCATCAAGCGCCTGATTTACGCCGACACCGAAACTCCCATCGAGACCATGCTCGATGCCTTCGGTAAAACCTCGGAATCCCAGGTGGCCGTCAAGACCATTGAGGAAATCTACTTCGGACGTCCCGTAGACGCCACCAAGTACACCAACGCTCAGCAACCCTTCCACAACATGACCGCCCTGCGCAAAGTCACTTTCGGCGGCCACTTCACCACTATCGCCGGAACGATGTTCCAAGGTTGCTCGGCGCTGAAAGAAGTTGTCTTCAACGAAGGCAATATGGTCAACTCCATCGGCGACGGCGCCTTCCGCAGCTGCGCCTCGCTCGAGACCATCGCCCTGCCTGAGGCTGTCACCACCGTGGCCGCCAACGTGTTCAACAACTGCACCCTGCTCAAGAACGTCACCCTCGGCAGCGGTGTGACCTCCATCGGTGTCACCGCTTTCTATAAAACCGGTCTGCAGACCATCGCCCTGCCCGACGGAATCACAACCATCGGACAAAGCGCATTCAGCGGAAGCAAGCTCACCGAGATTGTCCTCCCGAGCGCCCTGACCGCCATCGGCTCGCAAGCCTTCGCCAACACCCGCCTCGCCGCCGTGACCATTCCCGCCGGCGTCACTTCTATCGGCAATGCCGCCTTCGCCCCCATCGCCTCGCTCAAGAGCGTTACCGTGGCCGAGGGCAACGAAAACTTCAAAGTTGAAAACGGCGTGCTTCTCTCCGCCGACGGAAAACGCGCCCTCGTGGTGGCAAGCCAAGCCGAAGGACTGCCCGAGACACTCGAAATGGCAGCCCTCGAAACCATCGACAACTACGGTTTCTACAAGGCTCCCTTCACCGCCGTGAACCTGCCCGCTCTGACAAGTATCGGACAATACGCCTTCAACCTCGCCGCCATCGAAGACTTCACCCTCAAAGCCAACGTCAACGCGGGCATCTTCGCCTTTGCCGGCTCCGCGCTGAAGAACTTCGTGATTGAAGAAGGCCGCAACGACATCGTGCAAGGCCTCTGCCAGAACTGCACACAACTCGCCACCGTCAGCCTGCCCACCACCGCAACCGGCATCATGCTCAACGCGTTCGGAGGTTGCACCGCTCTGGAAACCATGACCCTGCCCAACAATGTGAACTACATGGAAGCCGGCGCCGTGCCCGCCACCATCAAAGCCCTGCGCGTGCTCAACCCCAACACCCCAGCCCTGGCAGCAGGCGTGTTCAGCGCCACGCAAAGCGATGTGGAATGCAAAGTGGCCGCGACATCGGTCGACAAATTCAAGGCCGCTCCCCAATGGACCTACCTCAACATCGTCGGCGACCCGACCATCGAAGGCGGTAACGCCGCACTCGGCTGCCCAACAGGACTCTATTTTGCCACCACCGACGGAAAACTGATGTACAAGGACGAGAACGGCGAAGTGATCGACACCAAGTTCAACGCCGGAGAACACGCTTTCACCCTCCAAAGTTACAAGAACCGTATCTATGTGGCCGTGGCCGGACACAACTACACCTACCAAGACCCCAACCAGCCCCTCGGCGACGGTGAACTCTTCTACGTGAACAACAGCAACGGCATCTTCTACCGCGTAACCGTGCTCAACAACGTCGGCTACGCGCCCAGCGAAGACCCGTTCTCGATGTACATCGACAGCCTGACCAACAAGATCTACATCTCCGACCGCAACGTGGGTATCCACGAGATGGACGCCGACACCACCGGCCTGTACGGATCGCAACCCTTCCTGCTCCAGAACCAGTGGCTCCCCTTCTACAACGACTACATCTCGTGGGGCTCCATCACCGGCGGATTCACCATCGACAGCAACGGAATCTTCTGGATGTCCAAGAAATTCAACGGCCTCGGAATCATCCGCTTCAAACGCTCCGACATCTATCCCGACGGCAACATCACCGGCAAACCCGTGAACTACAAGAAACTCTTCGCCGACGATATCATCAAAACCATCTACCTCGATGAGGCCAACGGCTACCTGTACATGCACGTGATGAAAGACCACAACGGCTGCGTGCCCGGTATCTACCGTATCGCCCTGAGCCGCCTCGTTGACGCCGAAGGCAACGACATCGAAGGCAACGACAACCTCAAGATCGCCGACTGCGAACTGATTGACGACTCACCCGTCTCGCGCGAAGGCTCCGGCTCCGAAGCCAGCGGTGAGGTGCCCAACGTGGCCCAAATCACCTCCGACGGCACCAACATCTACTGGGCTTACAACGCTCCCGAAACTGACGCCGACGCGCTCACCGGCAGCACACCCCTCGACGCCGAGAACCCGCTGCACAAGAGCGGTATCAAGTGCATTAAGGCCAATGCCGAAACTCCCGTGGTGGCCTTCGCCGTTGAAGGCGTGAAAGCCTATGGTATCGCCGGCGCTACCTACGTGCCCGATGTCACTCCTCCCCAACCCGAAGTCAAGGGCGACGTGAACGGTGACGGTAAAGTTGAGATTGACGACGTGAACGCGCTCATCAACATCCTTCTCGGTAAGGCCGAGGCTACCGCTGCGGCCAACGTGGACGGTGTGGGCGGTATCGACGTGCAAGACGTCAATGTGCTCATCAACATCATCATCGGCAAGTAATCGCCTCAGCGACTTCTGTCGATAAACCTGATTACAACAGGGCGGCTTCCCTTAGCGGACGCCGCCCTGTTCCGTATGCCGCATCGGCACCGCGACAAGCAGAAAAGAACCTTAAAAATATTTTTTTATTGCACAATTAAAAAATAAGTCGTAACTTTACGGCACTTTTAATAACCAATTAAACCTCAAGCCTATGAAAAGATTGTTCTTTACTCTGCTTGCCGTTGCATGCGTGGTGAGCACGTATGCATGGAAACCCACCTTCATCGGCCATCGCGGCAGTTACCGCGGCGTGATGAACACAGCCGAAGCCTTCACCAACGGCGTGGACTATTACGGCTACCAAGGACTCGAATGCGACGTGCGCGTCACCTCCGACGGGCAATACGTCATCAGCCACGACGAGACAACCAACGCCGTGGGAGGTAGCCTTACTGTCGCCAGTTCCACACTCGCGCAACTCCAGGCCGAGAACTACACCCAGACACGCGGCGGAACAACCTACACCGGAAAAATCTGCACCGTCGCCGAATACCTCGACATCTGTAAAGAGAAAAACGTCATTCCGGTCGTTGAACTCAAGTGGACAACCGGAATCAACAACAACGACATGACCAAGTTCCCCGGACTGGCCGAACTCATTAATGACAAGGGGCTCACCGACAAAGCCATCATCCTCACCTCGATGCGCAACTCGCTCGAATACGTCCGCACCAACTTCCCCGCGCTCAAATGCCAATTCCTGTGCAACGCCAACTGGGAAACCCACTTCGACTGGATCGTACAATGGGGACTCACTCCGAGTATCGAAGCCGGCTGCTTCGACATCTACACCGTCAAGCGCTTCCACGACGCCGGGCTCGAAGTGGCCATGTGGACCTGCAACTCGGCCGCCAACTACAAGCAATACGGCGACATGGGCGTGTCCATGATGACCTGCGACTACCTCATGCCCTCCGACATGGTCGACCTCGCCCCCATCGACTGGGACGCCATCGTTGAGCCCCAACTCGCCCTCGACGTCAAACTCGACACACTCTTCGCCTACACCGACTTCCGCGGCAATCTGCCCGAGAACTTCCCCTCCGGATTGACCGACAAATCCAGTTACAACTCCGCCCAGCAGGCCGCCTTCACACCCGAAGGCGTGTGCTACGTCAACAACTACACCACCTCGAAACTGATCAAACTCACTCCCGACGGAGACATGACTGTCCTCCCTGGCACCAACAGCCACGGCATCTGCTTCGACACCGCCGGTAACCTCATTCAACGTAAAGACGGTGTCACCCGCGCGCCCTCGAAAGTCATCATCTACCCCGACGGAGACCTTAATGCCAATCCCGTGGAAGTCAGTTTCACCCTCGCCGAAGAAGGACAAACCAACTTCATCTCCGCCATCGGTGACGTGATGAGCGCCGAAGGCGGCTACGTGTTCCACTTCCAGAACGGGAAAAACTACGTCACCAAGGTGAAAATCGCCAACGGAGCCTTCGTTGAGGCCACAACCACAGGAACCGTCTCGTTCGCCAGCTCCACCGCAGGCGTGATCTTCCCCATCGACGACAATCCCGACCACTTTATCTATCAAGTCCGTAACCAGGGTTATAACCTCTACGACGGCACCGACAAGGGAAAATACATCACCGGCTCGCTCAGCACCACGCCCCCGAACAGCAACTCCTCGGTTGGCGGCGCGTACTTCACCCTCGACGGCCACGAATTGTTTCTCTACACCAGCGGCACGAACTACAACGGCGGCTTCACCATCCGCGACATGAGCGCCAACGCCGAGCCCCTTCTCACCGTTCCCCCTATGGGAAATGAGGGATATTACGCCAACCTCTCTACCGGCTCGTTCTTCCGCGTTGTGCCCGTCAGCCAGAAATGCGCCATCATCTATGAGTACACCATGGGTAACGGTTACGCCGCCTATCAGATCTCAACCTCCGACTACACCGCTGTGAACACCGTCAAAACCGCGCAGCCCAAGAGCAACCTCTGGTTCACCATCGACGGACGCGTGCTTACGGAGCAACCCACGCAACCCGGCCTGTACATCAACTCCGGTAAGAAGGTGATTATCCGCTAATCACTTTCCATTCATCAGAACCCGCCTTAAATCGTGTTCCATCGGCCATCGGTGGAACACATTTTTTGTCGATTTTCGGGAATAGTTCGTATCTTTGCGGTTTGATAAAAACAAGCATATGACACACGACCATATCCTCATCCGCGGGGCGCGGGAGAACAATCTGCAAAACGTCTCGCTCGACTTGCCCAAGCACAAAATCACGGTGGTTACCGGTGTTTCGGGCTCGGGCAAGAGTTCGCTCGTGCTCGACACCATCGCCGCCAAGTCGCGCCGAGAACTGAACGACACGTTTCCCGCCTTCGTGCAGCAGTATCTGCCCAAGTACGGCCGCCCGCACGTCGACGCGATAGAGAACCTGCCCATCGCCATCGTCATCGACCAGAAAAAGCCCGCGCAGAACTCCCGCTCCACCGTGGCGACCTACACCGACATCGCCGCGCTGTTGCGGCTGCTGTTCTCGCGTGTGGGGCAGCCGTTTGTGGGCTATGCCGAGTCGTTCAGTTTCAACCACCCCGAGGGTAGTTGCCCCCGGTGCTCCGGACTGGGCGAGATCCGCGAACTCGACATACACAAACTCATCGACTTCGACAAGAGCCTCAACGACGAGGACACCATCCACTACATCGCATTCGGCAAAGGCGGGTGGCGGTGGATACGTTACGCCCATAGCGGACTGTTCGACCTTGACAAGAAAATCAAGGACTACTCGCCCGAGGAACTTGACCTGTTCCTCTACAGTCCGCAAATTAGACTGAAGAATCCGCCGTCGAACTGGCCGAAGACGGCGAAATACGAGGGTATCGTTCCGCGAATGTACCGCAGTATCATCAACTCGGAGGAGGGTTTGCTCCACAGCGCGGTGCTCAATCCGATGCTCCGCATGGGCGTTTGCCCCGACTGCGGCGGAACACGGCTCAGTCCGCGCGTGTTGTCGTGTAAAATCAACGGCATCAACATCGCCCAGGCGTGTGCGATGTCAATCACCAGGCTCAACCGCTGGATAGCCTCAATCGATGCCCCGCTCGCGGCCGACCTGAAAGTCGCCATCAGCAGCCGATTGGCGGCATTGGAGGAAATCGGACTGGGCTACCTGAGCCTTGACCGCGGGGTGGGCACACTCTCGGGCGGCGAGGCGCAACGCTGCAAAATAGCCAAATACATCAACTCCTCGCTCGCCGACGTTCTATACGTGCTCGACGAACCCAGCACCGGCCTGCACGACCACGACATCGAAAAGATGAAGCACTCCGTGCGGCGCCTGCGCGACGCCGGAAACACCGTTCTGCTTGTCGAGCACCATAAAGAGATGATTGCTATCGCCGACCACATCGTCGACATGGGACCCGGACCCGGTAAGGCGGGAGGAAAAGTGGTGTTCGAGGGGAGTTACGACCGGCTGCTGCAAAGCGGCACCGCCACCGGGCGCATGCTCAGTCACCACGGCGGCTTCAAACCCGATCCGCGCCGCCCCGAGGCATACTTCACGCTGCGCAACGCAACGCTGCACAACCTGAAAAACGTGTCGGTTGACCTGCCTTTAGGCGTGTTCGCCACCGTGGCCGGCGTGGCAGGCTCCGGAAAGAGTTCACTCATGGAATGCTTCCGCCGGGAATGCGACATCCCCATTGTCCACATCAACCAGCGCAACATCGGCGTGAGCCTGCGCTCCACACCGGCCACCTATATGGAAGTTGCCCCCGACATACGCAAACGCTTCGCGCGGGCGCACAAGATGAAAGAGCAGTACTTCACCTTCAACGGCAAGGGCGGCTGCCCCGTTTGCGGCGGAAAAGGTGTCGTGGTGGCCGAGATGGCGTTTATGGACAACATCGAAACCCCCTGTGAGGCCTGCCGCGGACTGCGCTACTCGCCCGAGGCGTTGTCCTACACCCTGAACGGAAGAAACATCGCCGAGGTGATGGATTTTACTGTCGGCGAAGCCATTGAGTTTTTTGCCGACACCCCCATCGCCCGAAAGTTGAGCCCGCTCATGGCTGTCGGGCTTGACTATCTGCACCTCAACCAGGCACTCAGCACCCTCTCCGGCGGAGAGTTGCAACGCATGAAAATCGCCTTTCATCTGCAAACTTATACAGATCCTGCCGCCGATGGCGGACTTCGCGCCGTGTTTATCATCGACGAGCCCACCGACGGCCTGCACCCCAAAGACGTGCGGCGGCTGATTGACCTGTTTGAGCGGATGGTGGACAAGGGCAACACGGTCTATGTCATTGAGCATAACACCGATGTGATTAAGGCTTCTGATTATGTGGTTGAACTCGGTCCGGGCGCCGGCGACGAGGGTGGCCGTATCGTCTTCGCCGGTCGCCCGGGCGATATGCCCGCCTGCGCCGATTCCGTCACGGCGGGATACCTGTAGAATGACACCGTGACCGGTGTTTGACGCACTTCTTGCCTTCGTGAAACGTCAAGGTGGGGCTTTGAGGGCTTCACCTTAATTTCACAAACAAAAAGCAAAGTTCAATCACTTCGGGAATTTTTCAATCCGACTAACCTTAAAAAATCTTATAATCAAGTTTTTTGTTTTAAGGTGTGGCCGAAAATTCGTAATTTTGCCAAACTTTATTGACAACAGCTCTCCGCTTTAGTCATTCATTAGCATAAAAACCTAAAACTCAATATAATAATATTTTAAATGAAGACGATCTACACATTCGGAAACGGCAAGGCCGAAGGCAGTGCCGACATGCGAGACCTGCTCGGCGGCAAAGGTGCCAACCTCGCCGAGATGAACCTCATCGGAGTGCCCGTGCCCCCGGGTTTCACCATTACCACCGACGTGTGCCGCCTCTACAACCAGGAAGGACGTGAGGCAGTTGTGGCCAAAATCAAGGACGACGTTGTTAAAGCCGTGCAGCACATCGAGAGCCTCACCGGCAACAAATTCAACGACCCGAGCAATCCCCAACTCGTGTCGGTCCGCTCGGGTGCGCCCGTGTCGATGCCCGGTATGATGGACACCGTGCTCAACCTCGGTATCAACGACGCTGTGGTGGCTACCCTCGCAGAGAAAAGCGGCAACCCCCGCTTCGCATGGGACAGCTACCGCCGCTTCGTGCAAATGTACGGCGATGTCGTGCTCGGAATGAAGCCCCAAAACAAAACCGATGAAGATCCCTTCGAAGTCATTATCGAGGAAATGAAGGAAGCCAAGGGTGTCAAACTCGACACCGAACTCGATGTTGACGACTTGAAAGAACTCGTGGTGAAATTCAAAGCCGCTGTCAAGAAATCCACCGGCAAAGACTTCCCCGACGACGCATACGACCAGCTCTGGGGAGCGATCTACGCCGTGTTTGACAGCTGGAACAACGACCGCGCCATCCTCTACCGCCGCATGAACCAGATTCCCGAAGAATATGGCACCGCCGTGAACGTGCAGGCCATGGTATACGGAAACATGGGTAACAACTCCGCCACGGGCGTGTGCTTCTCGCGCGACGCCGGAACAGGCGAGAACATCTTCAACGGCGAGTACCTCATCAACGCCCAGGGCGAAGACGTTGTGGCCGGTGTGCGCACCCCGCAACAGATCATGACCATCGGCAGCCAACGCTGGGCCCAACTGCAGGGTATCAGCGAGGAGGAACGCCGCGCCAAATATCCCTCACTCGAGGAGTCTATGCCCGAGTGCGCCGCTCAACTCGTTGAGATTCAGCACAAACTCGAAGAGCACTACCGCGACATGCAAGACATGGAGTTCACCATCCAAAACGGCAAACTCTGGCTTCTGCAAACCCGTAACGGCAAGCGCACCGGCGCGGCGATGGTGAAGATTGCCATGGACCTGCTCCGCGAAGGCAAAATCGACGAGAAAACCGTTATCAAACGCATGGAGCCCAACAAACTCGACGAGTTGCTCCACCCCGTGTTTGACGCCGCCGCAGTGAAAACCGCGACCATCGTGGCCAAAGGTCTGCCCGCATCACCGGGCGCCGCCACCGGACAAATCGTCTTCTTCGCCGAAGACGCCGAAGAATGGGCAAAACGCAACAAGAAAGTTGTGCTCGTCCGCACCGAAACCTCTCCCGAAGACCTCCGCGGTATGGCCGTGGCACAGGGTATTCTCACCGCCCGCGGCGGTATGACCTCGCACGCCGCCGTTGTTGCCCGCGGTATGGGCAAATGCTGCGTCAGCGGTGCCGGCGAAATCAAAGTCGACTATAAAGCCAAGACCGTTGAAATGGGCGGACGCACCTATCGCGAAGGTGAATGGATCTCGCTCAACGGCAGCAAAGGCGAAGTGTACGATGGCCTCGTGGCAACTGTAGATCCCGACCTCGGTGGCGACTACGCAGCCGTGATGAGTCTTGCCGACAAGTTCAGCAAAATGGACGTCTACACCAACGCCGACACGCCCCGCGACGCCTCTAAGGCACGCGAACTCGGCGCCCACGGTATCGGACTGTGCCGCACAGAGCACATGTTCTTTGAAGGCGACCGTATCAAGGCCATGCGCGAGATGATTATCGCACGCGACAAAGAAACACGCTGCCAGGCTCTGAACAAACTCCTGCCCGTGCAACGCGCCGACTTCGAAGGCATCTTCACCGCCATGAACGGCTATGAAGTCACCATCCGCCTGCTCGATCCCCCCTTGCACGAGTTTGTGCCCCACCAGCTCGAAACCATGCGCGAACTCGCTTCCGAAACCGGCCGCACCCTTGAGGAGGTCAAACTCATCTGCGACGGTCTCGAAGAGTTCAACCCCATGCTCGGACACCGCGGTTGCCGCCTCGGAAACACCTATCCCGAAATCACCGAGATGCAAGCCCGCGCCATCATCGAGGCCGCGCTGAACGTCAAGGCGAAAGGTGTCGTGGTCAAACCCAAAATCATGGTGCCCCTCATCGGTGTCAAGGCCGAAATCAAGATGCAGGTCGACATCATCAACGAAACCGCCAAGGCCGTCTTCGCCGAACGTGGCGAGACCGTAGCCTACAAGGTGGGTACGATGATCGAGATTCCGCGCGCCGCGCTTGTGGCCGACCAGATTGCCGAAGTGGTCGACTTCTTCTCGTTCGGAACCAACGACTTGACCCAGATGACCTTCGGTTACTCGCGCGACGATGCCGGCAAGTTCCTCGCCGTTTACAAGGAACTCGGTATCCTCAAAGTTGACCCGTTTGAAGTGCTTGACCAGGAGGGTGTCGGACAACTCGTTGAGATGGCCACCACCAAAGGTCGTGCCGCCAACCCCGAACTGAATATCGGTATCTGCGGTGAGCACGGCGGTGAACCTTCATCGGTGAAGTTCTGCGCCAAACTGAACATGAACTACGTCAGTTGCTCGCCCTACCGCGTGCCCATCGCCCGCCTCGCCGCTGCGCAGGCTGCCGTAGAGGGGTAAATTGACTCTCTGATATAATGTAAGGGACTTGCTCACACTCGGGCAAGTCCCTTTTGTATCCCACTAAGTGTTTTTTTGACGATTTCAGCGTATAAACGTCGCATAAGATGCGATATTTATGTGTTTTTGTTTGGGCACTTGGAATTATATCAGTAACTTTGCCGCAGAATTTGCGATGTTAATCATTGCGTAATGTCGCACAAAGTACGAATGCATTATGTGTATACACGAAAGAGATAATTGGACGGACTTCCGTTGGGACACATCTCAAGTGTCACTCCTTCAGGAAACGGTTTTCCGTAAACAGGGCCTGCTTTACGGCAGGTTGAGTTCATTGGGATTTGACAGCAAACTCCGTGCAATGGCAGAGAACCTGACATAC
>CACYCT010000197.1 GCA_902772965.1 uncultured Bacteroidales bacterium
CAGTTCCTCCCCTAAGTTAGAGAGTAAATTCACCAACGCTGAAAACCAGTGAATTTCAGCGCGTTAGCAGTTCCTCCCCTAAGTTAGGGGAGGTGGCACGGAGTGCCGGAGGAGTGTGTATTCCAAGTAAATATGCACAGCGTGTCACCTCGATAGAGGTGCAATCTCTTTAGCCCCACTTTGGCGGAGCGAGCCCCCGGCGAGCGAACGCCTAAGTGGGGATGGGGAGATACCATGCGGAACTACCTCGATAGAGGTTGCACCGGATGCCTTGTCGCTGTATCATTCACTCGCAGGTTTGCCTGTATCTGACACACGCCCCCGGCGATCCGCGCCACCCCCTCTAATTTAGAGGGGAACTCAACCTCGCTGGCGTTCAGTGCGTTAGCAGTTCCTCCGCTCGCTTGGCTCTAACTTAGAGGGGGAACTTAATATCGCTGACATTCACTGCGTCAGCAGTTGCCCTGCACATATTCCAGTCGCGAAGACGCTTCACGAAGGGTATGAATCCGAAATCAGGAATAGAGTAAATATTCTTTTTAGATTAAACTATTTTCGTGTTCATTGCTTAATTCGCCGTTTTGCTGAAAAAATCAAGAATATTTGTTGGAGAGTAAATTTTTCTTATTAATTTTGCGCGCCAAAATCAGGGTAGATACCCACGTTTTGAATGGTCGAATTCAACAAACCAATCAAATAACCAAAAATCAAAATTCAAGACAACTTATGATGCATCGCCTCTGCCCTTCGCTGCCCGCCACCGCCGCAACGCTGTTGCTGGCTCTGATGTGCAACCTCGCGGCCACCGCGGACGTAACGGACGTAACCACAATTAGCATGCCTGATGCCGAATTCCGGTCTTATTTCAGTTCAGGAGCCATTTACGATGATAACAGTGGCGCACTTAGTGCTTTGGGGTACCAAAAAGAACAGGTTAAAACCTGGTCGACATATGACGACGATTTTAATCCGATAGTTCAAGTGCCCAATGACGCCCTGTCGGTTATTAAGACGATGAAACGCAGTGGCAAAACGATTCAGGTAATCGAAGGCATTGGGTATTTCACCGCACTGAACACGGTTATATTCAAAAATTGCAATCTTTCGGACAATGTTGACCTTTCGAACCTCACCCGCCTCACCAAGCTCGACCTCTCTGGGAACAAAAACATCACCTCGCTCACGCTGCCGACCGAAGCCCCGCTGCTGAAGGAAATCAACATATGCGTCAACAACTTCAGCCGCGAGAACATGATTGCCCTCATCAATAGTCTGCCCGACCGGAGTCACCTCAGTGTCGGCGGAAAAATGTATTGCGCCGACCTTGACGACTCCGATGAAAACAACGTTGTCGACGAGGCCGTCATGCAGGCCATGCACGCGGCGCGAACGAAAGGCTGGACGTTCTACTACCACAACGACAAAGAGATCGGCGCCGAAGACACGCCCATACACGAGGACATCACCCTCTCGGAAGTGATCAAGGATGATAACCTCCGTGCATATCTGCGCAGGTACGCCTACCAACATAACAGAGAGAATTTCAATAATTACAACGCCAAGCATGGAACAAATCTCCCTGTCGACGGTAGTCTCGACAAAGATGAATGGACCGGCGTAGAAGTGGAACTTATCACGAAGATTGATTATTATAATACTGATTTAGGAGAAGTTTCCACCCTTGAAGGCATCGAGGAGTTTGACAACTTAACTTATGTTGACTTTGATGGATGTTTAGCCGAAGCCTGCGACACGGTCGACCTCTCGCAACTTCCCAACCTTAACACCATTTACCTGTCTTACAATAGTATTAAGCACTTGAAGCTGCACCATCACTTCAATGGCACTCTTAGCGTAGTAGATAACCAACTCTCGGCCAAATCGCTTATCTACCTGGCCCAGAGCCTCGACAAGGCATACGGGAGAGACTACTACGACACTTATTTCAACTTGTCCGGCAATCCGGGCTATGACGCGAGCCAGACGCCCAATCTTAAGCCGATGGTCGAGTTCGCCTTTGTCAACCGACTGTTCTTAGATGCGGAAGACTACGAAGACTGGAGTACCGGATTATCCCTGAGCGACATCATCCCTGACGCGAACCTGCGCGAATACCTCCAGACGCAAGCCGCCGCCGACAACAACCAGCCCGCGTCAGCCGGCCCTTACCCGAGTTTTATCAGCCAGTTCACCACCGACGCAAGCAGCGAGACCGGCAAACGTCTGCTCGAAGTGAAAAACGCCGTCGTGAACAGCGAAAACCCCTACAACGTCGATGAATGGGACCCCGCCATGTTCTACCTGATCCGCAACCTGCAGATCGACCGATGGAACGCCGCAAACCCCGACAAGCCGATTACCGACCTCAGCGGCATCCGCTATTTCACCATGCTCGAGAACCTTGAAGTGAACGGCCTTAACCTCACAAGCCTTGACGTGAGCGACATGCCCTTCCTGCGCGTGCTCCGCTGCCCCAACCAGCAATCCGAAAACGGGCTGGAAAACGGGCTGAAAACGCTCAACGTCGAGGGTTGCGACTCGCTGTTCCAAATCTACTGCGACCACAACCTGCTTGAGCAACTCGACGTGACCTCACTCGACAGCCTCAAAATGCTGCGCTGCAACAACAACCCCATCGGCAGCAACGGCCTCGATGTGACACAAAACTCCGGTCTGGTCCACCTCGACTGCTTCAACTGCTCGCTCGAACAACTCGATGTGACCAAAAACCCGAAACTCAAGATCCTCTACTGCTACGAGACGCGCGACAACGAGGCCAACGACCCCAAAACGGCCATAAGCGACGGTGTCAACTCAAGCCGCGAAACGATTTATGGAAACGGAACCACCCGCCGCGGGAAGATTCAAACCCTCAACCTGAGCAATAACCCCGAACTCGTTGAACTCCGCTGCTCGAACAATCCGATTAAAGGCCTCGACCTGAAGTACAACCCGAAGCTCGAAATCCTCTACGTCAACTCCATCGACATGAAGGCGGAAAACAGCCTCCAGACCAACCTCGGTTACACCCCAATGCTCAAGCGCCTCAGCTGCTACAACGCCAACCTCGATGCCCTCGACGTGAGCAAAAATTCCCACCTCAAGGAACTCATCTGCTACAAAAACAACATCAAATGGCTTGACCTGAACGGCAACACCAACCTGAAATACCTCTCCACCGGTGAGGCGCAAGCCGGCGCCGACGCGCGCAACGCGCGACTCCCCGAAGGCGGCAATCCAATCCGCCGGCTCGATGTGTCCAGCCTCACCAACCTCGACACGCTCCACTGCTGCCGCATGGAACTCACCGACCTTGACCTGACCGGACTTACAAAACTTAAAGACCTTGACTACCAAATCCAATACCGCCGCATCCGCGCCGAGGCCGCGAAACTGAGCGACACCGAGACGTTCTTCTACCTCCGTATGGATAAAAACATTTCCGACAACGGCTTTCTGCTTACCGACCGTATCGCGGACTCTGACTACACCGCCGGAGAACTGGGAATCACAGGTTACGAGCAGGCCTCCGAATTCGATATCGAACTCGTGGATATGAGCACATGGACAAACGGCAAGAAAATCAACAGTACGAATAAGCGCAATGCCGTTCAAATAGTCACAGACGAATCGGAAATCAATACAGATAAAGTAATCGGCAACATTCTGATGCTCACAGATGTGACGCACGATACGGAGAACGATGAATACACCGGCGAGACCACCTACTCCTACGATGTCAAACTGCCCTCCGAGGCCACTGCCACCGACCACCAAACGCCGTTCACCCTCGGTTGGTACGCCCCTGCCGAAGAGGACAAGATCATCACCGGCGTGACCGACCTGACCGCCGCCGGCGAGGTGGAATCGGTGACCTACGTCAACGTCGCCGGCCAAACGTCCACCACCCCGTGGAGCGGCATCAACCTCGTCATCACCCGCTACACCAACGGCACATCAACCACCGAGAAACGACTGTTCTAAACGACTTAGTTACACATAGTTTGATCTCACCCTGCCGGCAACACGCCGACAGGGTGGTTCTTTACGGCTGAGGAACAACAAATTAAACGAATTAATATTGAAACTACGGATCGAACTTTATTTAAACAATTTGATTTCCGCGCGTTAGCAGTTCCTCCCCTAAGTTAGAGGTTTGCTTGTATCGGACACACGCCCCCGGCCTACGGCCACCCCCTCTAACTTAGAGGGGGAACTC
>CACYCT010000198.1 GCA_902772965.1 uncultured Bacteroidales bacterium
CTCCACTGCGGTGCGTACAGGACTCGAACCAGCGACCTCCTGCGTGACAGGCAGGCATTCTAACCAACTGAACTAACGCACCATGTTGAGTGTTTTGCGGATTGATTTCTCAATTGCGGTTGCAAAGGTACTGCCATTTTTTGGACTGGCCAAATTTTTCAAGAAAAAAATGCGAAAAAAATTCATCAGCCACCCCAAACCACCCTACCCAACAAGACTAAACAATACGCCAAAACCGGTAGTATTTGTTGCAATATTTCCATATGTCGCGACAATCGTTTGCGGTTTAAAAATAAATTCGTATCTTTGTCGGCTAAGTGTAACCTCTTAAAGTTTGAACGCTATGAAACGCCATATCCTCTTTCTGCTTGTGGTTTCCCTGCTCACGATTTCCGCACGGGCGCAGACGTTCGGCGGTGGCGACGGCTCGGAGCAGTCGCCTTACATCATCTCCGCGCGTGAACATCTTGTGCAACTCAGCAACATGGTCAACGGGGCGAAGTGCCCAACGGGTAAAGCCGTTTACGGTTTCAAGTGCGACCTCGACATGGCCGGTATCGAGTTTACGCCCATCGCCGAGGGTGCTTCTGTCGTTTTCCACGGAACGATTCGCGGAAACGGCCACAAAATCCACAACCTCTACATCGCCCGCCCCGATGTCGAGAATGTCGGTTTGGTCGGCAATATGGGTGATGGCGAGATTTCCGACCTGACCATCGCCTCGGGCTCTATCTCCGGGAAGCAATGTGTGGGCGCCTTCGCGGGCCGGACCAGAGGCACGCTCACCAACGTCGTGAACCACGCCACCGTGAAAGCGGAAGTCGACAACTGCGGCGGTATAGCCGGGCGCGTGGATTCGGCGGTTGAGATCCACCAGGCGCGCAACCATGGCAATGTCGGCGGAAACATGAACGTGGGAGGCATTGTGGGCAAGACGGAAGTGGACACCGACGTGCACCTGCTCATCAAGCATTGCCTCAACAATGGCGACATCACAGCCTCGGTGGCTAACGCCGGAGGCATCATCGGCTCGTCGATCGTTGCGGAAATAGAAGGCTGCGCCAACACCGGCGCCATAACCTGCACGGCCGATTATGTGAAAGACATCTACGCCGGTGCCGGCGGACTGGTCGGATTGGGCGTGCCGTGGGTGAGGAACAGTTTGAACACCGGTGTTGTCACCGGTGCCGACCACACCGGCGGACTGCTCGGAAAACCGGCCAACGACACGACCGTGTTCTACCTCAGCAACAGCGTCTCGAACGGATACGTACAAGCCCATGAGAAAGCGGCTTCCGTTGGTGCCATCGCGGGCGGGCTCACGCGGAAAGCACATTTCAGCGAGGTGGCCTACGACGCGCAGATGGACACCCTGCCGGGCGTGATGCGCAAAGACGTTGACGGCGTCACGGGATTGCCGACCGCCGAACTCACCCGCTTTATCCCCAATCGCCAGTGGCATCCCGGTTTCGGTGTTTATCCGATTCCGTACTCGCTGAGCGACGACTCCACCCTGCTCGCGGCCTCGCAGCCGGTCATCCTCGCCGCCGGCGACACGCGCCACCGCGTCACGCAAGCCTTCTTCGTCACCACCCTCGAGGGGTATGAATGGTGCATGCCCAAACCCTTTTACCAAGTGGATAATAAGGTGTACTTGCGCCGCGGACTGAAAACCACCACACAAATCCGTGTCACAGACCACCGCGGACATCAGCGTATCTATTGGCTCACAATAGACTACACCGACAAGGGCGGCGACCTTGACGGCAACGGTATCATCGACGTTTCCGACCTGAACACGATGCTCAATATCGTCATCGGCGCCGAACCCGACTATTTCGACTACTACCGCGCCGACGTGAACCTCGACGGCAAGGTGGATATCAGTGACATCAACCTCACAATCGGCTACCTGCTCGAGGCTGAGTGAATCGAGAATGGCAGACAACTGTCAAATTGTCACCCCAACTGCTGAGCATTGTTTTAAAAATCTGACAACAAGTCAGTTATTGCCTCATGGCATTGTGTTTGCATATGATAGGTTGAAAACAAAAAAGCAAAACAATAAAAACCTATCATACTATGAATTTCAACAACTACACCATCAAAAGTCAACAAGCGGTTCAGAAAGCCGTGGAGTTGGTTCGCCGGTCTGGGCATCAAGCCATTGAGCCGGAACACCTGCTTCGCGGTGTGATGACCGAAGGGGAAAGCGTGGTTGCTTTCGTGTTGCAGAAGTTAAGCATCAACACCTCCGCGCTGAACCACGCCCTTGATCAGGCCATGGAACGCCTGCCGCGCGTGAGTGGCGGTGAGCCATACCTGAGCGGAACGGCAAACAAAGTGCTCGACCGCGCCAACGATGTGGCACAACGCCTCGGCGACCAGTACGTCACCATCGAAGCCCTGCTTACCGCCCTGCTCGAGGTGCCTTCCACAGCGGCCACCATTCTCAAAGATGCCGGATTCAACGGCAAAGACCTTCAAGCCGCCATCAACGAACTCCGTCAAGGGAACAAGGCCAACACCCAAGAAGCCGAAGGACGCTATCAGGCCCTGAGCAAATATGCCGTCAACCTCACCGAGCGCGCCCGGCAGGGTAAACTCGACCCCGTTATCGGGCGTGACGACGAAATCAGGCGCGTGCTGCAGATCCTGAGCCGGAGAACGAAAAACAACCCTATCCTGATCGGTGAGCCGGGAACCGGTAAAACCGCCATTGTGGAAGGCCTCGCCCAGCGTATCGCACGCGGCGATGTGCCCGAAAACCTGAAGCAGAAACAAGTTTACTCCCTCGACATGGGCGCGCTCATCGCAGGAGCGAAATATCAAGGTGAGTTTGAGGAGCGTCTCAAGGCCGTAATCAACGAAATCACCCAAGCCCAAGGCGAGATTATCCTGTTCATCGACGAGATCCACACCCTTGTGGGCGCCGGAAAAAGCGGCGGAGCCATGGACGCGGCAAACATCCTCAAACCCGCCCTCGCGCGGGGCGAACTGCGGAGCATCGGCGCCACAACGCTCGACGAGTATCAGAAATATTTCGAGCAGGACAAGGCTCTTGAGCGGCGTTTCCAAATCGTAATGGTCGACGAGCCCGACCAGGAGAGCGCCATCGCCATCCTGCGTGGGCTGAAAGAGCGTTACGAGAACCACCACAAGGTGCGTATCAAAGACGACGCCATCATCGCCGCCGTCACCCTGAGCCAGCGTTACATCTCCGACCGCTTCCTGCCCGACAAGGCCATCGACCTCGTCGACGAGGCCGCAGCCAAGTTGCGGATTGAGATGGACAGTGTGCCCGAGGAACTTGACGAGATCGACCGTAAGGTGACCCAACTCGAAATCGAGCGCGCCGCCGTGAGCCGTGACGGCGACAGCGACCGCATCGCGCAACTCGACACCCAACTCGCCGACCTCCGCGAGCGCCAAAGCGACTACCAGGCGCGATGGAAATCCGAGAAGCAGATTATCGCCCAAATCCAACAGAACAAAATCGACATCGAGCAACTCAACTTCGAGGCCGAGCGCGCCGAGCGCAACGGCGACTACGCCCGCGTGGCCGAGATCCGCTACTCCCTCGTGAGCCAAAAACGCGAGCAGAACGAGCAACTGCAAGCCCAACTGCGACAGATGCAAGGCGACCGCGCGCTGATAAAGGAGGAAGTCGACGCCGATGACATCGCAGAGGTGGTGAGCCGATGGACAGGCATTCCCGTGACGAAGATGCTCCAAAGCGAGGCCGACAAGTTGCTCCATCTTGAGGAGGAACTCCACCGCCGCGTTGTCGGGCAAGACGAGGCCATCAGAGCCATCAGCGACGCCGTGCGCCGCAGCCGTGCAGGACTGAGTGACCCGCGCCGACCCATAGGTTCGTTCATCTTCCTCGGAACCACCGGCGTGGGAAAAACAGAACTCGCCAAGGCGCTGGCCGACTACATGTTCAACGACGAGAACATGCTCACCCGAATTGATATGAGCGAGTATCAGGAGAAGTTCTCCGCCACCCGTCTCATCGGCGCCCCTCCGGGCTACGTGGGCTACGACGAGGGCGGACAACTCACCGAGGCCGTGCGCCGGAAACCTTATTCCGTGGTGCTCTTCGACGAAATCGAGAAAGCCCACCCCGACGTGTTCAACGTGCTGCTGCAAGTGCTTGACGACGGACGGCTTACCGACAACAAAGGCCGAACCGTCAACTTCAAGAACACCATCATCATCATGACCAGCAACCTCGGCTCGGCCCTGATACGCGACCAGTTTGAGCACCTCACGCCCGACAACCGCGAGCAGGTTATCGCCAACACGCGCGAGCAAGTGCTTGCCCTGCTCAAGCAGACAATCCGACCCGAGTTCCTGAACCGAATCGACGAGACAATCATGTTCACGCCCCTCGACGAGAATCAGATCGCGCAAATCGTCGGTCTGCAACTCGACAGCGTGAAACGTATGCTCGCCTCGAGCGGAATCACCCTCGAAGTCACAGATGCCGCGATCGCCGCGCTGGCGCGTGCGGGATACGACCCAGAGTTCGGCGCACGCCCCGTAAAACGCGCCATTCAGAATCTGGTGCTCAATCCGATGAGTAAGCAAATCATCAGTGGCGCCGTTGACCGAAGCCGCCCCATCCGCATCGATGCCGACACAGACGGCAACATCAGTTTCGCGAATTAAACCGAACCTGCATTCAATTCACAGCCTCCGCCCATACGCGACGGAGGCTGTGTTGTCATTTTTTTGCGCAACTCATGAAAAATCATTACTTTTGCGGCTGCCAAATAGCGTAGTTTATGAACAAAAAGCCATTCCTGAGCCGTTTAGGCGAGTTTTTCAACCTGATGCCCGACAAGGAAGACGAAGCCGAAGTTGTGGCGCAAATCAGTGCCGGCGTGTCGTTTCGCGGCGCGAACCTGTGGGTGCTTATCTTCGCCATCCTCATCGCCTCGCTCGGACTGAATGTCAATTCCACCGCCGTTATCATCGGCGCCATGCTCATCTCTCCGCTCATGGGTCCCATTATCGGCATGGGAATGGCCGCCGGAATAAGCGACATCGACTTGCTCAAACGCTCGGCGAAGAACTACACCGTAGCCACCGTCATCAGCATCATCACAGCCACAATCTACTTCCTGCTCACCCCCATAGACGACGCCGGATCGGAACTTTTGGCACGAACATGGCCCACACTCTACGACGTGCTCATCGCCTTTTGCGGCGGCGCGGCAGGCATTATCGCCCTGACCACAAGGGGAAAGGGCAACGTGATTCCCGGTGTGGCCATCGCCACGGCGCTTATGCCACCGCTATGCACCGCCGGATTCGGCCTCGCAACGGGCCACTGGGCATACTTCCTCGGCGCGTTTTACCTGTTCTTCATCAACTCCGTGTTCATCGCCGCGGCAACGTTCGCCGGAACCCGATTGCTCCAGTTCACACCCCGAAAATTCCTCTCGCCAACAGCCGCGCGACGTGCGCGAAGCGCCATCACAGCCATTATCGTGCTCACGCTCATCCCCGCCGTGCTCATGACGGCAAGCATTGTGCAGAAAAGCATTTTCGACCGCAATGTGAACAACTTTGTCAAAACGCAACTGTCCCAGCACGGCACGAGAATCATCTCCACCGAGGCCAACGCCGACCGGCACCGCCTCAGCATCATTGCCGTAGGGCGCGAAATCACCGCCGAACAGCAGGAAAAAGCGGGCCAGCAACTGGCCAACTACGGCCTCGAGGATTACCAACTCGTTGTCATTCAAGGTGCCCAGACCGACAGTCTGCTCAAACTCAACCGCCAAATGCGCTCCGCCCGCGACAACGCGACAGCCTCCACCAGGCAAATTTCTGAACTCGAGGCCGAAAACGCCGCGTTGAACACGCAACTCGCGCCATACGTCAACCTACGCCAGGCCACACCCGAAATCGCCCGCGAGGCAGCCGCGCTGTTCCCGCAAGTGAAATCCATCGCCATCGGCCACGCCGAACGCTATCAGGCCACCGACACGACCAATGCCACCACGCCCTTTATCTCCGTGATTGTCACTACGGCCACCGGCCGCGCCCTGCCCGAGGCCGACCGGAATAAACTCCAGTCGTGGCTGCGCCAACGGCTAAAGCCCGACAGTGTCGCGGTACTCTACCAGACCCCTTGATCCGGCTACCGGGCAAGAGCGGTTTTTCCCTGCACAAGCAATTGAATATCACCCATTGAGCCCAACCTCATCATTCTTCTGAATCTAAAATTTTGTGCTTAAATATTAAATAATATTTATTTTCTTGTTTTTCGGATTGTTTTTCGCTCTACTATGGGAGGTTTGTTGTATTTTTGTAGTGTGCTTTCTTTTCACTAATGTGTGGTGAGGGGCGCGAAAACTTTAATTTGCGATTTTAAAGACGATTTAAGACTATGAAAATACGAATGAAGTATCTGGCAGCGCTGGTTGCCGCAATGTCAATATCCCTGGCCTCGGCGCAAGATTTCTTGCCGGATGTGAAGAGCCGCGTGTCAACCGTTGTGGCCTCGTATCTGCCGGCCAATATGGGTATCGGGCAACTGAAGGTGAACAGTTTGCGACTTGACGACGGCGACGTGGTGGTCGACCTGAGTGAGAACTTCGGCGACGTGCCCTTCACAACGCAAACCATCGCGCAACTCAAGCAGGACATCTGCCAGGCCCTGGGCGGAAGTTATCGGCCGAAAGACATCAAACTGCAGATCGCCGGAGCAGACATCGACAATTACTTCAGCGAGTTCTCCACCGACTACAAGCGCTCCCACTCGCATTTCATCAGCGAGATTGACCCCAACCGCCACTATAAGCGCGGCCTTGACGGCAACATTGTGGCCGTGTGGCCGAGCCACGGATGGTACTTTGAGCCGCTGCTCAACCGTTGGGAGTGGCAACGCGCCCGCATGTTCCAGACCGTGGAGGACATGTACACCCACTCGTACATGATTCCGTTCATCATACCGATGCTGGAGAATGCCGGCGCTTACGTCTGGGATGCCCGCGAGCGCGACACGCACAACTTCGGCGCCGTGGTGGACAACGACGGCGGTCAAGCCCAAACCGGATACGCCGAGCACAACGGCAAGCAGAAGTGGCAAGCCGGAAAAGATGCCGGATTCGCATATGCCCGCCCCACGCTGCGCAACTTTGAGAACTTCTTCACCGAAGGCACATATCGGCAAGTGAAATCTGTCAAGGAAGCCAAGCAGGTGTCGACATGCTCTTGGAGCGTGGACATGCCCGAGGCCGGAACGTTTGCCCTGTATATCAGCTATAAAACCCTGCCCAAGAGTGTGAAAGACGCGCGTTACACCGTTCATTCGCTCGACGGCACGCGCGAGTTCCGCGTCGACCAGACGATGGCCGGCGGCGTGTGGGTGTATCTCGGCTCGTTCCAGTTGGAAAAAGGAATGAACAAGGACGTGGTCACGCTCAGTAACCTCAGCGAGCAGAAAGACGGCATAGTCACGGCCGACGCCATCCGTGTCGGCGGCGGAAAAGGCAACGTGGAGCGCCGGGTTGCCCTGCCCACCGAAGAGAACCGCGCCATCGCCGCCAAGAACGGCGACGAGAAATACCTCGGCCGTGAAGACATCGACTACCAGTGGGTAGGCTCGGGCGAGCACCCGTGGTTCCACATCGGCTCGAGATACTATATGCAGTGGGCCGGATTCCCGCATCAGGTGTATTCCACCAGCAACGGAATCAACGACTACGTTGACGACTACCGCAGCCGCGGCGAGTGGGTCAACTACCTTGCCGGCAGCAGCAGTGTGCTTCCGAAAGCGAAAGGGCTGAATGTGCCGGTCGACGTGTCGTTCTGCCTCCACACCGACGCCGGAACAACACCCAACGACGACATCATCGGAACCCTGCTCATCTACTGCACACAGAAAAACGGCAAGCGGTTCGGCAAATACGAGAACGGCACCCCGCGCGAACTCTCGCGACAATTCGCCGACATCGTATCATCAGAGGTGGTCAACGACATCCGCGCCAAGTGGGAACCCCGATGGACGCGCCGAGGAATGTGGGACAAGTCGTACTACGAGGCCCGTGTGCCTGAAGTGCCCGCGCTGCTGATGGAACTGCTCTCGCACCAGAACTTCGCCGACATGAAACTCGGCCTTGACCCGCAATTCCGCTTCGACGTGAGCCGCGCGATATACAAGGGTATACTGAAATTCATCGCCAAACGCGACCACCGCTCCTACGTGGTGCAGCCCCTGCCGGTGAACAGTTTCGAAATCTCGCCCGCCGTCGCTCCCAACCACTTTGTGCTCAACTGGCAACCCACCGACGACCCCCTATCGGCCGACGCCGTGCCGACGAAATACATCGTGTGCGAGCGCGTCGGGCTTGACGGCGGATTCCGCGAAATCGCCGTGGTGAACCAGCCGATGTGCCAAGTCAAGGTCTTAGACAATAAGATTCATTCCTACCGAATCATCGCCATGAACGAGGGCGGACGCAGTTTCCCGAGCGAGACGCTCTCGCTGGGTGTCGCGCCGGCAAGCAAAGGCACCGTGATGGTGGTTAACGGATTCACGCGCATCAGCGGTCCCGACTGGATTGACGGCGACAAACTTGCCGGATTCCTTGACCAAAAAGACCATGGCGTTCCCTACATGGAGCAGATCAACTACCTCGGCTCGCAGCACGAGTTCCGCCGCCACCTCGAGTGGCGCGACGACGACGCTCCGGGCTTCGGCGCCTGCCGCAGCAACCACGAAACCGAAGTCATCGCCGGCAACACCTTCGACTACCCCGCCACGCACGGCGAGGCCATCATGGCCGCAGGATACTCCTTTGTCTCGGCCAGCCGAGATGCCGTAGAACAACGGCCCTCGCTGCTGAGCGGATACAAAACCGTTGACCTCATTCTCGGAAAACAGAAAGAAGTGCCCACCGGAGTGAACACCAAGCAGAGCCGTTTCAAAGCCTTTACTCCGGCCATGCGCCGCGCTCTGACCGACTTCACCGCCAACGGCGGGAACGTCTTTGTAAGCGGCGCTTACATCGGCTCCGACATCTGGGACAAAGACAGCGTGAACAACGAAGAGGTTGACTTCGCGCGCAACGTGCTCGGCTTCCAATGGGTTGTCGGCGAGGCCACACTCACCGGACAGGCCTACACCGTGGCCACGCCCGGCAACGCCATTCCGGCCAACAGACAACTTGACTTCTGCAACCAACTCAACAACCGCCTCTATGCCGCCGAAAGCCCCGATGCCGTCAAAGCAGCCGACAGCAACGGATTCACCTTCGCGCGATACACCGAAAACAACATACCGGCCGCCATCGTGAGCAACCGGGGCACATACCGCACCGTAGTGGCCGGATTCCCCTTCGAAGTGATAACCGACCGCGAGAGCCGAATCTCATTCATGAACGATATTCTCAACTATTTCAGCCGATAAGACACATGTGTAGCGAGAAACAAATGGCAAGCGCTGCCGCCGACTTCGCGAACCGTTGGCAAGGCCGCGGATACGAGAAAGGCGAGAGTCAGAAGTTCTGGCTCGAGTTGCTTGCCGATGTTTTCGGATTGGAACACGCAACCGACCTGATTGAGTTTGAAGACCGTGTGAAACTCGACAAGTCCGCCTACATCGACGCTTACATCCCCTCGACGCGCGTGCTGATCGAGCAGAAGTCGCTCGGCAAGGACCTGCGCAAGCCGGCCCGGCAGAGTGACGGCGCGTTGCTGACCTCGTTCCAGCAGGCGAAGCGGTACGTTGTCGGACTGCCGCTGAGCCGACACCCTCGGTGGGTCGTAGTGAGCAACTTCGAGGAGTTTCTCATCTACGATATGGAGCGTCCCGACGCCGAGCCGGAGCAGGTGCTGCTCGCCGACCTCGGCCGCGACTGGAGCAGGCTCCGATTCCTCGTCGACGCC